>JANOXT010000360.1:0-4969 GCA_031418555.1 Lysobacterales bacterium
TCAAGCAGCCAGACGACGATCGCCTGCTGATCACGATGACCAATATTTCGCCCGAAGGCGAAGAGGTCAGGGCGGTAGAAGTGGAATACGCACGCCGGTAGAGCAAACGGTAGAGCGGACTTCAGTCCGCTGCCGTTTCCAAGAAAGTAAGACAGCGGACTGAAGTCCGCTCTACCGTGCGCTTTATCATCCGCTTCACAATCCGCTCTATCGCAGCTTGGCGTTACGCGTTTTTCTCGACGCGCAGCCGCAGCACGCCATCGCAAAGCCGCGCATCGAGCCGTTCGCCGATCTGCACATCTTGCACGCTGCGCACGATCCGGCCATCGTCGTGCTGCAGGATCGCGTATCCGCGCGCCACGGTCGCCAGCGGGCTGACCGCTTCAAGCGAGCGCGCAAGTCCATGTAGATGCAGCGCGCGTCTTTGCAGCGCGCGCACCGTTGCCGCCTGCGGGCGAGGCGCCAGCGACTGCAGACGGTCGCGCAGCAGCGACAGTCGCCGCTGCGGACGCGATGCATGCAGCACCGCAGCGGCGTGCCGCAGCTGTGCGTGACGACGTTCATCCACCTGCGCCCATGCCGCGTGCAGTCGACGCAGCGCGTCTGCGTGACGGCGGCGCAGCGCATCCAGTCGCGCCTGCGGGCGCAATGCCTGCAGCCGTAGGGCCGCGCGATCTGCGCGCTGCGCGGCGTGGCGCAGCTGACGTTCATGGATCGATTGCAGACGGCGCCTCTGCGCGCGCAGATGCGTGGCGAGATCTGCGCGATCCGGTACCAAGAGTTCGGCCGCTACAGACGGCGTCGGTGCGCGCAGATCGGCGGCGAAATCGGCGAGGCTGACATCCACTTCATGACCGACCGCCGACACCACCGGCACCGGCGAGGCGGCGATCGCCCGGGCCAGCGCTTCGTCGTTGAAGGCCCACAGATCTTCCAGCGAACCGCCGCCGCGGGTAATCAGCAGCGCGTCGTAGCGGCCGCTGCGGCCGGCGGCCTGCAGCATGCGCACGATCTGCGCTGCCGCGGTCTCGCCTTGCACAGGCACCGGCAGGACGTCCACTTCGACCAGCGGAAATCGTCTGCGCAGCACGCTCAGCACATCGCGCACCGCCGCGCCGCTGGGCGAGGTGAGAATGCCGAGCCGGCGCACGTGGATAGGCAATGCGCGCTTGCGGCTTTGGTCGAACAGCCCTTCGGTCTGCAGCTTGGCTTTCAGCAGCTCATAAGCGCGTCGCAGCGCGCCTTCGCCGGCTTCTTCCATGGTATCGAGGATCAGCTGATAGTCGCCGCGCGCCTCGTACAAGGTCAGCCGGCCGCGCGCGAGTACGCGCAGACCTTCGCGCGGGGTGAACTTCAGCCACTGGCTTTTCGGCTTGAACAGCGCGCAGCGTACCTGGGCGCGGTCGTCCTTCAGCGTGAAATACAGATGCCCGGATGATGGGCGCGACAGATTGCCCAGCTCGCCCTCCACCCAGATTAGAGGAAAGGCGTCTTCGAGCAGATTGCGGGCGAGGGCGTTCAGCTGAGTCGGGGTCAGCGCTTTGCGGTCGTCGTTTGGAGGGAATGCGGACATCGGCACAGGATACGGGATGGGGGACGTTGTCAAAAATGTGTCACCCCGAACCCCGGCTCCATCGGGTGAGGGACCTGTTGTTGTGGTGTCTTGTCCAAGAAAAAAGCAGGTCCCTCGCGTTCGCTCGGGATGACAGCAGAGAGTCTCCCGTAGAATGCGCCCATGTCAGCACAACCCTTGCCCTGCCAATCCGAAGCCGCCGCGCCGGTCTTCGGCCCCGCATCGCGCCGTAGCACCCGCCAGGTCCACGTCGGCGGCATCGCCGTTGGCGGCGATGCGCCGGTGGTGGTGCAGTCGATGACCAATACCGATACCGCCGATGTCGCCGGCACAACCAAACAAGTGGCCGAACTGTGGCGCGCGGGCTCGGAGCTGGTGCGGGTGACGGTGAACAATGCCGAATCCGCAGCGGCGGTGCCGCGTATCGTCGAGAAGCTCGCGATGATGGGCATCGAAGTCCCGATCATCGGCGACTTTCACTACAACGGGCATCAGCTGCTCGCCGCCGAGCCGGCCTGCGCCGAAGCCTTGGCGAAGTATCGAATCAATCCGGGCAACGTCGGTTTCGGCAAGAAGCGCGACACCCAGTTCGCGCAGCTCATCGAATTCGCGATCCGTTACGAAAAACCCGTGCGCATCGGCGCCAACTGGGGTTCGCTGGATCAATCGCTGGCGGCGCAGTTGATGGACGAAAACGCAAAGCGCGCCGCACCGTGGGATGCCGGACGCGTGCTGCGCGAAGCGTTGATCCGCTCTGCGCTGGATTCGGCGGAGCGTGCGGTCGAGATTGGCCTCGCCCGCGAACGCATCATCCTCAGCGCGAAAGTCAGCGGCGTGCAGGAATTGATCGCGGTCTACCGCGATATGGCCGCGCGTTCGGATTTCGCGCTGCATCTGGGCCTCACCGAAGCGGGCATCGGCAGCAAGGGCATCGTGGCGTCGTCCGCCGCGCTTGCGGTGCTGATGCAGGAAGGCATCGGCGACACCATCCGTATTTCCTTGACGCACGATCCCGGCGCGTCGCGCACCCAGGAAGTGATTGTCGCGCAGGAGCTGCTGCAAACCATGGGCCTGCGCGCGTTTACGCCGATGGTGACGGCATGCCCGGGCTGCGGCCGCACCACCTCGGAATTTTTCCAGGAACTTGCGAAAGCGGTGCAGGAGCACGTGCGCGCGAAAATGCCCGAGTGGAAAATCACCCATCCCGGCGCGGAGAATCTGACCCTGGCGGTGATGGGCTGTGTGGTCAACGGCCCGGGCGAATCGCGGCACGCCAATATCGGTATTTCGCTGCCCGGCACTGGTGAGGCGCCGGCCGCACCGGTGTTTGTCGATGGCGAAAAAAGCGTAACGCTGCGCGGCGAGCATATCGCCCAGGAATTTCTGGGACTGATCGACGGCTACGTCGAACGCAAGTTCGGGCGTGACGCGCACCTTGGCTGACATGTTTGCGACGCTGCGCGAAGAACTGCGTTTCGGCGCGGTGTTCGTACGCGGCCATCTGTTGCGGCTGTTGCTCCTTTTCGCCGGTCTGCTGCTGCCGCTGTGGGGATTCGCCGAGCTTGCCGATGAAGTGGGGGAGCGCCAGCCATTCCTGTTCGACGAACCCATCCTGCGCTATGCGCATGCGCTGGCGGGCGACAGCCTGGACCGTATCGCGGTGTTCATGTCCGCGGCGGGCTACCAGTGGGGCGTGGTGCCATTCGACATCGCGCTGATCGCAGCCTTGGCCTGGCGCCGGCGCATGCGCGAGGGCTTGTTCGCCGGAATCGCCATTGTCGGCTCCGCGCTGCTGAACATGACCGCCAAACAGTTCTTCGCCCGCGATCGCCCGAGCCTGTGGGAATCGATTGCGCCGGAAACCACTTTCAGTTTTCCAAGCGGCCATGCCATGGGTTCGGCGACCCTCGCCTGGGTGCTGGTGCTGTTGGTTTGGGGCACGCCTTGGCGCTGGCCGGTGGTGGTGACAGTTTGCGGATTCGTAGCGGCGGTGGCGTTTTCGCGGGTGTATCTGGGCGTGCATTATCCGTCCGATATTTTGGCAGGCTGGGCGGCGGCGTCGGTGTGGACGGTCTCGGTCTATCTGCTGGTGTTCCGCCGCGGGTTCCGGCCTTGGCGTGCATCACAAGGGTCTGATCACTCGTCCGCGACCGGGTGAGTTGGCTGCGGATTGACTGAATCGATGTGCGTTATGACATTCGGTTATTTGTGCGCCGCAGCATCAAACCGGATAAACGCAAATTTCGAAATGGTTCCCTGACATAAGCGTGGATGACGGGCTCGAAGCCTATACAATCGGGCAATCGACCGCCTGTTTGCGGATCGAGTGAAGCGCCGCGATCAATCTTCGATACGGTTGCTTGGCTCCCTAGATGGAGCACGTGAATTGATTCAGGGGTTTCGCATCCAATCTTCGCTTACCGATTTTGTCCGGGGGATAGTTATGTCACGCATCAAGAAGTGGGGCGTCGCGGCCGGTGTATCCGTGCTGATCGCCGCAGCAGCCGCGGCTGCCTATCAATACACAGCCAATGGATCGGGTAGCCCGGTCGTCACCGACGACGGTGATCTTTCCGCGTCCAGCACCGTCAATACGCCGGCGGGCTCTGCTTCAAACAACGGCGGCGTCAATACGACCGCAGCCTCGGCATCGGATGCTTTCGAAACGCGCCACACCTACATCGTTGTCTTCAAAGAAGCGGCGCTGGCCAGCTATAAAGGTACCGTCCCAGGCATCGGCGCGCCCGAACGCGCTCGCGACAAGCAGGGCACGATGCGTCTCGATGCGCAGGGCGACAACGCGCAGGAATACGTCGATTATCTGGAAACGAAGCAGGCGCAGATGGAAGCGCGCATGTCGACGATGGCCGGCCGCGATGTCACGCCGCGCCTCACGATGCAGCACGCGCTCAACGGCATGATCGTCGATCTGACCGAAAGCGAAGCGAACGTCATCCGCAACATGTCCGATGTTCGCCTGGTGGAAGAAAATCGCGATATCCCGATGGATACCGATCTCGGCCCGCAGCTGATCGGCGCCAACCCGGTCTGGACCGGCAGCAACCCCGGCGCGCCCGGCCCTTATCGCGGCGAGAACGTCGTGTACGGCATCATCGACTCAGGTATCAACTTCGGCAGTCCGTCGTTCGCGGGCGTTGGCCCGGTCGATGGCTATGCGCACGTCAATCCGCTGGGTGCCGGTAATTACCTCGGCACCTGCGCTGCAGGTGGCGTGGACGCTGGACGCTGCAACGCTAAACTCATCGGTGGCTACGACTTCGTCTGCGGTGCGCCCGCAAACCAGTGCGGATTGACCAGCATCCGGGAAGAGCCGGGTTTTGGCGATACCAATGACCACGGCACCCACACCGCATCGACCGGCGCCGGCAATACCCG
>JANOXT010000361.1:0-3394 GCA_031418555.1 Lysobacterales bacterium
GCCCATTTCCAGCGCGCGGGTTTCCACCAGGGTGCGGATATCGGCCACGCCCGCGCCCTGCTGTCGCTGGCGCCGCAGGCGGCGATCGCACTGGCGCGCCAGGCTGCCGAACTGGGCTGGTCGGTACGCGAAGTCGAACACCGCGTGCAGCAGTACAGCGCCGGCCAGGTGCCCAACGGCAACAAGACCAAAACCACCAATGGCGCCAAGGCCAAACCGCAGGCCGACATCGTCGCGCTGGAACGCGACCTGTCCGAATCGCTGGGCACCCAGGTCAACGTCCTGCACGGCCGTGGCGGCAAGGGCCGGCTGGTGATTCATTACACCGATCTGGACACTTTGGACGGCGTGCTGGAACGGTTGAAGGCGCGCGGATAGGCGTGTAGCACTTGTGTGCTACATTCGCCGAACCCACCCGCCGCGAGGCTGTCATGTCCACCACCACGATTCGCATTCCCGATGAGCTGAAGGCACGCCTGTCGCGTATCGCGGAGCAGCAGGGAACGTCGACTCACGGCCTGATCATCGAGGCCATCGCAGAGAAGGCGGATGCGCTGGAACGGCGGCAGTCGCTGTATGCCGAAGCCGAAGCGCGTTATGCAAAGGTCCTGCAGACCGGACTGGCGGTCACATGGGAAGACATGCGCGAGTATCTCGACGCACGCATGGCGGGCAAACATCCGCCCCGTCCCGTGCCCAAACCGATCGCCGAGTAACGCGTGGCTTCGATTCGCTACGCCGATGACGTCACTGACGACTTCGACCGCATCCTCGACCATCTCATCCAACACGAGTCGGTCGATGCGCTTGATCGCTTCACCGGGATTCGTACGGCGATCGACGTTCTCGCAACGAGCCCATTGATCGGCCGCTCCATAACGGGCGAATTCAGGGAGCTGGTCATTGGCCGCGGCGGCCGCGGTTATGTCGCCCTGTATCGTTATTCCGAAACAATGGACCGCGTCACCGTCGTCGCCATTCGCGCCCAGAAAGAAGCCGGATACCATCGCCCATGACCAACCGCCACCTCTCCGTCGTCGTCCCCGTGTTCAACGAGCGCGACAACGTCACGCCGCTGATCAACGAAATCGTCGCTGCGCTGCGCGGTCATGCGCTGCTGAAAGGCGAGGCGTTCGAGATCGTCTATGTCGACGACTGCTCGCGCGACGACACGCTCGACGTGTTGAAGAAACTCAAGACCGACGTGCCCGAGCTGCGGGTGATCAAACACATCAGCCAGAGCGGACAAAGCACCGCGGTGCGCAATGGGGTGAAGTCCGCTCGCGGAGAATGGATCGCCACGCTCGACGGCGACGGTCAAAACGATCCTGCCGATATTCCGAAGCTGCTCGCGGAACGCGAGACATCCGCCGCCGACGTGAAGCTGTTCGCCGGCTGGCGCGTCGACCGCAAGGACACCGGCAGCAAGCGCTGGGCATCGAAATTCGCGAACGCGATCCGCAGCCGCATGCTGCAGGACGCCACGCCCGACACCGGCTGCGGCATCAAACTATTCGAGCGCGAGGCTTTTCTCGACCTGCCGTATTTCAACCATATGCATCGCTATCTGCCGGCGCTGATGCAGCGTGCGGGCTGGAAGACAGTCAGCGTGCCGGTAAACCATCGCCACCGCGCCAGCGGCGTGTCGAAATACAACAACCTCAACCGTGCGCTGGTCGGTCTGCGCGATCTGCGCGGCGTGGCGTGGCTGATCGCACGCAGCAAACGTACGGCGGTCGAGGAGTTGTAACGATGGACGGCATGCCTGTCGACATCATGAATTCACCGATCCCGTGGCTGGTGTGGACCGGGCTGCACATGAGCCCATGGAAGTTGATCGGCCTGACCGGCGCGCTGATGTTCGGTGGACGCTGGCTGGTGCAGTTCATCGCCAGCAAACGCCAGGGCAAGCCGGTGATCCCGCGCGTGTTCTGGTACATGAGCATCGTCGGCAGCCTGATGACGCTGAGCTATTTCGTGTTCTCGCAGAAGCAGGATTCGGTCGGCATCATCCAGAATCTGTTTCCCGCGTTCACTGCGTGCTACAGCCTGTATCTGGACATCAAGCATCGCGGCTGGCACCGCGACCGCAATCCGCATTGACGACAGCGCGGCATCAAACCGCAGGTTTTGCGCGCATCCGCAGCACCAGATACACCAGCACCAGCGCCGCCAGCGCAATCCCGATCGCGCGCCATTCCTCGAATTTGAGCGTGGTCACAATCGCCGCCATCGCCACGAACGACACCAGCGGAATGATCGGGCCGCCGGGCATCACGAAAGGCTCACCGCGCTCGCGCAGATCGATCCGCTGCGCGCGCCATGCAGCCAGACTGACCATGCCGTACATCAGGCAGATCGCGCCGCCGGAAATCAGCGCAAGCGTATCGAAGCTGCCGCCCAGCGCAAGCAGCCACGCAAAGCCCGCATGCACGATCAACGCCATCAGTGGCACGCGATGACTCGCGGTGACGCGGCCGAACGCGCGCGGCAGATAACCGTCGCGGCCCAGCGCGAACACCAGCCGCGAGGTGCCGAACAGATTGCCCAGCAGGAAACCGGTCATCGACACGCACGCGGTCAACAACAGCAGCGTGCGCCCCGGCGCCCACAGCGCGGCGGCGGTGTCGGCGATCGGCACGCCACTCGTCGCCAATGCGGGGCCAAGCAGGCCTTGGCCGACGATCTGCAGACCCAGATACAGCAGCACCACCAGCAGGATCGCGGCGATGGTGGCGCGCGGCACGTTGCGCGCCGGGTCGCGCAGCTCGCCCGACGGCACCAGCGCGGTTTCCATCCCGGAGTAGGCGAACATCACCAGCACCATCGATGCGCCCAGTGCGGACACCGAAGGCACATCGCCGAACGAAAAGCTCACCTGGCTCCAGTCGACGAAAAACATGCCGATGCCGGCAAGCAAAAACAGCGGCAGCAGTTTCAGCGCCGCCAGCACCGCAATGGCGCGCGCGCCCAACTTCACCCCGAACGCGTTCAGCGCGAACAACAGCAGATACACCACGGTCAGCAGACCGGCGCGCGCGTAGGGATCGGCCAACCCCGGCACCAGCGTGGCCGCCTGCACCGACAGCGCGGCGGCAACGCCAGCACTGGATGCGATATTGCTGATCCACATCAGCGCACCGGCAAGAAAACCCGCAAACGGCCCGAACACCGCAGTCAGATAGGTGTAAGGCCCGCCGGTGGCCTGGGTGCGGCTGCCGATCGCGGCGAAACACAGGGCAACCGGCACGATCGCCAGCGCACCGGCCAACAGCGCCAGCGGCGCCGCACTGCCCATCTGCGTGACCAGCGCCGAAGGCATGCGGAAGATGCCGCCGCCCACGATCACATTGATCACCGCAGCGGTCAGCGCAAATGTGCCGACCGCGCGGAT
>JANOXT010000362.1:0-2309 GCA_031418555.1 Lysobacterales bacterium
GATCGCCTTTCCACGGATCGCGTCTCCAGAAGTAATGCAGCGGAAGTCCCGCGATCACCAGCGCAGCGCCCCAGATCAGCGCTTCGCTGCCCGTGCCGATTAGCGCATACACGCTGTAAATCAGCGCAAGCGCAGCGACGATGCGACCGCGATTGCCCAGTTTGAGCCACGCCGCGCTGCTGGCGACATAGGGCAGCAGCGTCGCTGCGGTCGAAAGCAGAATCGAGAACGTAAAGACTGTCACCAGCGAGTCCGTGTAGTTCGCGGCGATCAGCAGACTCGCCAGTACAGCGCTTACCAGGATTCCGGTGCGCGGTGTGCCCTGCGCATCGAGGGTCATGAACGCTTTCGGAAACAGGCCGTCGTGCGCCGCCGCCATCGGCACCTGCGCCGACAGCAGCACCCAGCCGTTGAGCGCGCCGATGCAGGAGATCGCAGCGACGATGGCGATACCGGTGCCGGCAGCGGGGCCCCACAGCGCTTTCGCGGCGTCGGCCATCGGCGCTGTGGATGTTTCGGCCACGTCCGGCGGCAACAGCCCGAGTACGGCGGTGCAGGCGAGGATGGTCGCGATACCTGCCAGCAGCGTGCCGATCAGCGTGGCGCGGGGGATCGTGCGTTCGGCGTCGTGGATCGCGCCGGCGGGGATGGTGGCCGCTTCCAGACCAAGGAAGGCCCACAGCGTCAATGCCACTGTGGCGCGAATCGCGGAGGACATCGAGATCGGCGCATCATCGACCATCGTTTCGGCGGCGGGTTGCAGATACTGCGGTTCGATCCACCAGATCGCGATGCCGCCGAACAGCAGCAACGGGACGAGCTTCAGAACGGTGGTGGCCACCTGCATGCGTCCGGCTTCGCGAACTCCGGCGAGATTGATCGCCGCACACAGCCACAGCGCGGCCAGCGCAACCGCCGCGCCGCGCATCGGCGTGACGACCAATGCGGGAAACAGACTGCCCAGACTGCCTGCGAAAGCCACTGCGATCGCCGCGTTGGCGCACCAGATCGAGACCCAGTAACTCCAGGCGATGATGAAACCGGTGGTGTCGCCGAAGGCTTCACGCGCGTACGCATACGGACCGCCCGCATGCGCGCCGCGTGCGGCCAGGCGCGAGAAGGTCAGCGCGAGCAGAAGCGCACCGCCGAGGGTGATGCCCCAGCCGATCAGGCTGATCGCACCGTACGGCGCAAGCGAAGCGGGCAACAGAAACACGCCGCTGCCGATCATGTTGCCCACAACCAGTGCGATCGCGGACCAGAGGCCGAGCGGGCGATGCGATGTGCTCATACGCCGAGCACCAATGCCCTTGTAGGATCGACGGAAGTCGCGACCGACCGGCGGCAGGTCTCTACGAAAGCGTGGATCGTTCTCTCATTCGCAGTCGGAGGCGAGAGCTGGTCGCGACTTCCGTCGCTCCTACAAAAGCGTCTTGCATGCGCGGCGGTCATCGGGCTTCGCGGTATGTGCGACGCAGCAGTTCGTGGAAATGATGCACGGCGTTCTCGCGCAATGGATTCAATCGGCCGGCTTCGTACGAACCGGAAGCCAGCCCGCGCTGCACGTCTTCGCAGATCGTGATGTCCTCGTCCTGCACCACATCGCTGAACGACAGATCCGCGTCCCGCCGTGCGCGTCCAGCATCGGAGTCGTCGGGCACGTAGTAAAAATCGAACTCGACGCGGCAGCGGTCTGCGCCTCTGGGAATGATGCGGTTGGTCTGCAATCTCCCTGGCAAAACATTCAGCATCGTGTTCGGCCACAGCCAGTAATACAGCGCTTCGCCGCTGCCGTATAACCCTTCACCCACGCTTTCATCGGTATTCGCCAGCGGGCTGAACTGGAACGAATACCACTCGGCGGTTTCGGTAACGTAACTCCGGTAATCGAGCATCCGGTTGAGTTCTGGATGGATATGCGGGACGTGATAGCCCTCGAGATAATTGTCGACGTACACCTTCCAGTTGCAGGCGATGTCGTAACCCACGCGGTGGTGGTGCGTAAACGATGCAAGATCGCAATCCGCACCGATGCGCGCATTGATGCCAGTGACGAAGGCCTCGAAGGGCGGCGCCAGCGCCTCGTCCACCGTCGCGAACACCAGCCCCTGCCACACACGCACCGCGAGCTGGGGCAGCCGGATGTCGCTGACATCGAAATCCGCGACATCGGCCATTTCGGTCGCGGTGCGCAATTGCCCGTCGAGTGCGTAGGTCCAACCGTGATAGCGACAGCGCAGCGACTTCGCGCCCAACCCGTCGCACTGCGCCAACGGCCCTGCGCGGTGCCGGCACACGTTGTGCATCAC
>JANOXT010000363.1:0-3798 GCA_031418555.1 Lysobacterales bacterium
AGACGCAGCGGAAACACGCGTGCGCCGTCGCCCGGCCGCCAGGTGCCGGCCCACGGCAGCATGCGTCGCAGCGCCGGGCCGTCCAGCCACTGCGGTACGTACTCGGTCAGCGGGAACAGATCGGTCTTGCGATAGAACCCCAGCGGCGCGCTCCGCACAGGCTCCAGGAACGCAGCGGCGTTGTACTCGCCCACCGCATCGACGTCGTAGGTGCCGAACACCAGCGGCACGCCGGCCGACGTGACGAACGCCTGGATCTCGCGGTCGAGCTCGGCGCCGCCGTCGCTTTTCGCGTGGCCATAGGTGGTCGGATACACGGTCTCCGACCACAGCAGCGCATCCACGCGATGCTGCGCGACCGCGTCTCGCGACATCGCGTAATGCGTATCCAGCACGTGGCGGACCACTTCGTACGCGCCCATCTCCCGACGCAGGCGCTCGTAGTCGACGATATTGGCCTGGACCATGCCCACGCGCAGCGGCCTGTCGGCGGCTTCGGGCGACGCAGTCAGCATCGACAGGCGGACTGCGCCATAGCCCGCCATCAGCGCCAGCACGGCTGCACCCATCGCCAACGGCTGCAGCACGGCGCGCATGCCGTCGCGGCGACGCGTGATGGCCGCAGCGATGCCCTCGTTGATGAGGATCAGCAGGAAGGTGAGGCCGGCCGCGCCGCCGACATCGGCGATCTGGCGCAGCAGATACGACGGCTGCAGCCCGTGACCGAGGGTGTCGCTGAACAGTTTGGGCACCAGCCATTCGGTCGCCACCCACGCCGAGGCGCCGGCCAGCGCACGCACGACCGAGCCATGGCGTCGGCCTGCTAAATGACGGACCAGCGCGAAGGCGATCAACTGCGGCTGCAGCAGTGGCGCCGCCAGCAGCAGGGCGCACACGCCGCCGGCGGGAGACATGCCCATGTAGCCGGCGATGGCGAAACCGAACCACGCGAACAGCGCCGCAACACAGGCGAAGCTCATCGCCAGTCCGCTGCCTGCGGCGCCCGCCGCGGTGCGGTTCGCATCCAGCGCGAGCAGCCACGGCACCAGAGCGACGAAGCCCAGCAGATAGGCATTGCCGCCGCGCGCATAGACGCCCATCAGGATCGCGCTGAACGCGATGCCGGCCAGCGCATGCCAGCCGGGGCGGAAGCGTCTGCTCATGCCGGGATCAAGGCCTACCGGGCTGCAGCGGCGGCGGAATCTCGATCCGGCGGGTCGCCAGCCCCGGCGGCGCCATGCCCGGGGGCACGACCCGGTCGGGCGGAATCGCGATCGGCTTGCCGGAGGCGTCGAAAAAATCGAAATCCGGCGAATACATCAGGATCGGCTCGATGCGCTGGCCATCGTCGGTGGCCTGGAAATGGCGGACATAGCCTTCGGGCAATACGTAATCCTCCGGAACCGCCAGCCCGACCAGCGGCGGGCTGGTGCCCGGCGGCGGAAACGCGCCGATGCCCGAATGGATGCCGGCCTTGTGCAGCTGATCGATCACTTCGGCCATCGGCGGCGGCTCGCCCGGCGGGATGAATTCCGAGAGATCGCGGCCGGCCAGACATCCAGCCCGACCGCGGTCGGCGTCGGCTCACGTCGGGGTACCGCGGTGGTCTGCGGCGAACCGGGCGGGGGCGTGTCGCTAGCGACGCGATCTGCGCCACCGGCTGCCGCCGCAGCGGCCTCCGCGCGCGACGGATCGGGTGGCGGATCGGGCAGCATGTTCCGGTTCATCAGCGCATAACCTGCGGAGCAGCCCGCCAGAATCAGGGCCAGCGATTTGTAGATCACGTCCGAACGCCAGCCGCGCGCGGCATGCCCGGTAATGCGCACGCCGCCGCCGTCCTGATCGGACGGCGGCGCGTTTTTCGGTTCGGGATGGTCCATCGAGACGCACCCTGCTGGTTGCGATCAAAACGTCAGCGATCAGAACGGCTGCAATCAGAACGGGCTTGGCGGGCTGTAGACCGACAATCCCCAGCCCATGCGCTCATGGCCGTACTGGTTCCAGATCGGGTTCTTGCCGCCGGCGAACGAGGTGTAGCGGGGTGCGCCCGTACCGGTGGTGCTGCCGAAGAAGCCGGCCGACACGGTGCCGCCGGTATAGGTGGGATGCGTATCGTCCGACTGGATGTAGTCGTAGCTGCTGGACGACGACACGAAGTGGGTGTTGGCATCGCGCAGCGTGGGACGCAGCGTGGCAGTGATCCGGGTCAGATAGCCCGATTCGCTTTCGCCCAGCACGTATTTCAGCGCATCGGAGTCGATCTGGCCGTCGCCGTTGCTGTCGTAATCCGCACCCATGTACTGGGCGAAGTTGTCAGCGCACTGGAAGCCCTTCTGTCTGGCGTATTCGCACATCCAGTAGTTCATCTGGGCGATCGCCGGCAGGAACTTCTCGCGCAGGTTGACCTTGGCGCCGGTAACCGGATCGTTGCAGGAACTCTGCACATTGTCCGCAGCGTAGCCGGGGTAATACAGATTGCCGACGATCTTGACCTTGGTGCCCGAATACGCGTTGACGTTGATGTAATCCATCGCCGCCGCAACGTAGGTTTTGCAGTTGTTCACCGCCGTGGTCAGCACGCTGTAGTCGCAGGTGCCGGTCTGGCCCTTGAAGCTGGTGCGCGCCTGCAGACCGTCGTTGCCGCACATCTCGAACGTGACCACGCGCGTCGAAGTCGCCTGCATATACGATTTTTCGGCGACGATCTTGTTGTTGTAGACATCGGAGGCCACTGCGCCCGATTTGGCGCGACGCACGCTTTCGATGTCCGCATTCCACAGCGCCGACAGATATTCGGAATCGATCGTGGGCGCCGAATATTTGGCGGCGTTGGAAATGGAGCCGTTGTAACCGGCGTAGATCGAATCGCCATAGGCCACAACGCGATATTTAGCCGTGGTGCTGGCGCGGTCGATGGTCCACGACACGTTCTGGTTCAGCGTGCTGGCCATCGCCGGCGCACCGGCAGCGAGCAGGGCCATGGTCGAGAACAGCGTAAAAGTATGTTTACCGAATCGATTGATCATGACCTGCTTCCTTGTATGAGTAGTGTGTCGCGCGGGGGTTGAAGTATTCCAAGACAACCATGTCCGATGGATTCCATTCGAACGCGTACGGCCCGCCCCAGGCGGAGCTCACCCTATCGTTTCCGACCAGCAGGGTCAACACGGCGGTTTTGTCGCGCTGCAGCATTCCAGCAATATTTTTTTGCTGTTCGTAGCGTTGGATCAAGCAGCAACAGCGATCGCGACATCATCCCTGCGTAGGGGCGGTTGCCAGTCCATTCGGATGCAAAAAAGGTACCTCCAGATGGATGAAAAAACCAACGGATCAGAACAATCATCCCACGCCTGCTGCAGTCCACAAGGAAACATCGCAAACAACACACCGACACATGCAGCGCAACGGTATATGCAATGGATCGATATATGGCTTTCGTCGCCAGTGCCTCGCCATCGGCGGGACCCGGGATCAGCGCAGGCATGCGCTTGGTCGCAAACCAATGTGGGCCAGCACCACGAGTATCCCCGATTCGTGATGCCCCGGATCTTGCCGATAGGAGATCCCGGTGATGTCACTGCGGTGCTGTTGACGTTTTGTAGGAGCGGCACAAGCTGCGATGCCTTCGGTTCTGTGAATCCAAACCGGAGATTCATCGCCCCAGCACATGAAAACAGCTACACCATTCTCGGCCCGCGCCCCGGGCCGTCTTGCGTCGGGTTAGTGCAACATCCTTTCTGTAATTTCATTCCGACAACCTGCGGCGGTTCCCTCGGTGGCGCCATAGCCCCGAACCGA
>JANOXT010000364.1:0-4110 GCA_031418555.1 Lysobacterales bacterium
CTGGTCGTCGTCGGCAAGATTGCAGACCACCAGGAATTCATCGCCGCCGAAGCGCGCCACCAGGCCTTCGGTGCCGACCGCATTGGCGATGCGCTGCGCGGCCGACGCCAGCAGCTCGTCGCCGGCGGCGTGACCCAGCACATCGTTGATGACCTTGAAGCGGTCCAGGTCGACGTACAGCACGGCGACCGCGGCGTGCGCCGGATCCTGCATGCGTACTTCCAGTTCGACCAGAATGGCGTCGCGGTTGAGCAGACCGGTCAGCGGATCGGTACGCGCCTGCACGCGCAGGGTTTCTTCGGCGTGTTTGCGCTCCGTCATGTCCTGCAGCGTGCCGACGATGCGCGAGGTGCCCGGATCGCCGGTGTCGGCCTCGCCGATCACGCGCACCCAGCAGGTATGGCGATCGGTGCGCAGATACTGCAGTTCCAGATCGAAGCTGCCGCCGGTTTCGATCAGCCGGTCCACCGCCGTGCGGATGCGGTGCTGGTCGGGGCCGTAGACCCCGGCCAGCATGTCGTCCATGGTGTCCGGCGCGGGAATGCGGCCGAGGATGCGCTGCGCTTCGCGGGTGAGGTACAGCCGCTGACGGCCGCGGTCCCACTCCCAGCCGCCGATATGGGCCAGGCCCTGGGCGCGGTCGAACAGCACGTTGTCGCGCTTGAGCGTGGTGACATCGCTGAACATCGCGAACACATACTCCGGCGTGGTGCCGTCGGCTTCAAACACCGGAACGGTGGTCACCGAGATCCAGGACATGCGCTGATTCGGCACGTAGTACAGGCCGACGATGGTATTGCTGACCACCTGCGCGCGCTCCAGCGCCTGCGTGGTGGGCCACTCCGGAAATGTCAGCGGCTTGCCGCGCGCATCGACGATCTGCCAGTTCTCCGGCTGCAGCAGGGTATGCACGCTTTGGCCGGGCTCGGCGCCGATCGCGCGGTGCGCGGCCGGGTTGGCGGTAATCACGTGCATGTCGCGATCGAACAGGATCACGCCGACATCGATCGATTCCAGCAGCAGCCGGTAGCGTGTTTCCGCCTGCCAGCGCGAGCGGAGGTCGCGCGCGACCGCGACGATGCGTTTCTTGCCCCTGTAGTCGAAACCGGCGGAGTGCACTTCCACCGGAAAGCGGCTGCCGTCGCCGCGCATGTTCGTCACTTCGACAGCGTAGGTGTCGCCGCGGCTCAGCGCTTCCCACACCGGCACCAGATGGTCTTTCGGCAGATCCGGATTCAGCACTTCGATGGGTTGGCCGACGATCTCGTCGCGCGGCCTGCGGTACGCCGCCATGCCGGCCTTGTTGAGATCCAGCACGGTGCCGTCCCAATCGAGAATGCTGACCGGGTCGGGCATGGCGTCGAACAGTGCGGTGTAGCGCAGGCGCTCGGATTCGGTTTCGTCGATGGCGGTGCCGAGCGCAGCGTGGGCGCGATCGAGCAGTAAGCGGGTATCGGCGTCCAGCGCGGCGTTCTGGCGGGCCTGGTCCAATGCGGCCAGCGTCTGCGTCATCTCGGCGGACGGCGGCAGCGCGGGGTCTGGCCTTGTTTCAGTCATCGTGCCCGATCCGTGCCTGGGTGAATTTGCTGCCGGACGGCCGGCCGAGCCGCTGCGTCAGCCAGCGTCCGGTGGCGCTGAGTGCGTCGAGATCTATGCCGGTGTCCAAACCCATGCCCTGCAGCATATACGCCACGTCCTCGGTCGCGACATTGCCGCTGGCGCCCTTTGCGTACGGACAGCCGCCGGTGCCCGAAACGGCGGCGTCGACCACGCGCACGCCGGCGTCCAGGCAGGCGAGGATGTTGGCCAGCGCCTGGCCGTAGGTATCGTGGAAATGCACCGCCAGCGCCACCATCGGCACTTCGGCCGCCACCGCGCGCAGCATCGCCGCGGCCTTGGTCGGCGTGCCGATGCCGATGGTGTCGCCCAGCGAAATCTCATAACAGCCCATCGCGTGCAGGGCTTTGGCCACGCGCACCACGTCGGCTACCGGAACATCGCCCTGGTACGGGCAGCCCAATACCGTGGAAACATAGCCGCGCACCGCGACGCCGTCGTTTTTCGCGCGCGCGATCACCGGCGCGAAGCGCTGCAGAGATTCCTCGATGGAAGCGTTGATGTTCTTCTGGTTGAAGGCCTCGGACGCGGCGGTGAAGACCGCGATCTCTTCCACGCCGACGGCGCGGGCGCGCTCGTAGCCCTGCTCGTTCGGCACCAGCACCGGATAGCGCACGCCGGTTTTTTTCGCGATGCCGGTGTAGACCTCGGCGGCGTCGGCCAGCTGCGGCACCCATTTCGGGCTGACGAAACTGGTGGCTTCGATGCTGCGCAGCCCGGTGGCGGAGAGGCGGTCGATCAATGCGATCTTGTCCGCCGCCGGTACCCGCGTCTTCTCGTTCTGCAGGCCGTCGCGGGCGCCGACTTCAACGATACGCACGCGGTCGCTCATGCGGCCGTTCCTGAGTCGGTTTCAATCGCAATGACCACCAGCGCGGCATCGGCCTCGACAAAATCGCCGACCGCGACGCGCACTTCGGCGACGGTGCCCGCGCACGGCGCCTTCAAAGCCAGCTCCATTTTCATCGCTTCCATCACCAGCACGTCCTGACCCTGTTCGACGCGGTCGCCCACCTGCGTTTTGATCAGCACGATGCGCCCGGGCATCGGTGCGAGGACACGATTGCCCGCAGCGCCGGTCTGTTCGCTGGTCGGCTGATAGGCAGGCACCCGCGCGAACCGCCAGCGGCGCTCGCCATCGTGCACATCCACGCGCGGGGATGCGCCTGAACCCGTCTGTGCGTCCACGCGCAGCCGTCGGCCTTCGCCATCGAAACGCGCGAACAGCATGTCGCTATCCATGCGTGCGCCCAACACGGCGACCGTGCCTGTGCCGTCGTCGAGTCGGTAGTCGCCGTCCGCACCGTGAGCGATCAAGGTGTGTCGTTCGCCGCTGTCTTCCAGTACCAGCCTGCGCTGTCCCGCATGCCCGAGCCGCCAGCCGTCGGACAGCGCCCATGGCGATGTCGGGTCGCTGCCCGCTGCGGCTGCCGTGCGGTGTTGGGCTTCTTCGATCAGCAGCAGCGCGGTCGCGGTGGCCATGCGCGCAAGACGCGCATGCGCGGCGTCCGCAGGCTTGGGCATGAACGCATCCAGGTCGCGGTCCAATGTGCCGGTATCGATGGTCGCGTCGACCACGCTGGGGTGGCGGATCAGCCTTTCGAGAAAAGCGACGTTCGATTTCGGACCTTCAATCGCGCACTGCGCCAGCGCATCGCGCAGGCGGGCGAGGGCGCGCGGACGATCCTCGTCCCAGACGATCAATTTGGCGATCATCGGGTCGTAGAAGATGGTGACGGTGTCGCCTTCGATCACGCCGCCGTCGATGCGCACGTGCGCGTCGGCTGTCGGCAGACGCAGGCGCGTGAGCTTGCCGGAGCCCGGCAGAAAACCCGCTTCCGGGTCTTCGGCGTACAGCCGCACTTCGATGGCGTGACCGCGCTGCGCAATCTCCTGCTGCGCTTTCGGCAGGGGCTCGCCAGCGGCGACGCGCAGCTGCCATTCGACCAGATCCAGCCCGGTCACGAACTCAGTGACCGGATGCTCCACCTGCAGGCGCGTATTGATCTCCATGAAATAGAACTGGCCATCCTGGCCGACGATGAACTCTACGGTGCCTGCGTTCTGGTAATCGATCGCATGCCCGGCCTGCACCGCAGCGGCGCCCATCGCATCGCGCATCGCAGCGCTGAGAAACATCGACGGCGATTCTTCCAGCACCTTCTGATAGCGACGCTGGGCCGAGCATTCGCGTTCGTTGAGATGGATCACAGCGCCGCGCGCGTCGCCGAAGATCTGGATCTCGATATGGCGCGGCATCTCGACGTAGCGTTCCAACAGCACCCGGTCGCGGCCGAACGCATTGCGCGCCTCGCGCTGACAGCTTTCGAGATGGGGCAGGAATTCCGCCGAACTGCGCACGATGCGCATGCCCTTGCCGCCGCCGCCGTGCGCGGCCTTGATCATCAGCGGATAGCCGATGGCGTCGGCTTCGCGCTGCAGCAGTGCGGGTGACTGGTCTGCGCCGGTATAGCCCGGCACCACCGGCACGCC
>JANOXT010000365.1:0-5203 GCA_031418555.1 Lysobacterales bacterium
GCCGCGATCGAGATGGTCGATCACGCGGCCCGGCGTGCCGACGACAACATGCACGCCGCGCTTCAGCGCCTGCAGCTGCGGGTAATAGCTCTGACCGCCGTAGATCGGCAGCACGTGGAAGCCGGGGAGTTTGTTGGCGTAGCGCTGGAAGGCCTCGGCGACCTGGATCGCGAGTTCACGCGTGGGCGCCAGCACCAATACCTGCGGCTTGGTTTTCGACAGATCCAACCGCGACAAAAGCGGCAGCGCGAACGCGGCGGTTTTGCCGGTGCCGGTCTGGGCCTGACCCAGCACGTCGCGCCCGGCCATCAGCGCGGGAATGGTGGCGGCCTGGATCGGCGACGGGGTTTCGTAGCCCACCTCGCTCACTGCCGCCATGACACCCTCGGCCAAGCCAAGATCGGCAAAACGCAGGGAGAGGGTTTCGGTCGACATGGGCATTCCGGACAACTGACTGAGGTCGGCCATTGTGCGCCCTGCTGCTAGGGTTGTCGCTCCAAAAGCATTTCAGGGCCGTTTTTGGCCGGAAAATGCTCAGTCGGCTGACTGCAGCGCATCCGACTCGATCGTTCTGCTGCCCGGTTCAGGTGCAAGTACCGCCTGCAGCAGCGCAGCGGCGATGACGTTGGCCTCGACCACCCGATAGCGTTTCGGCACCAGCGGCGCGATCGTCCGCAGCACGCGCATGCTCAGATGTTCCAGGGGCCGGCGCTGCTCGCGTTCGCCACCGATGATCGACGGCCGCACCAAGGTCAGCGACGGATAGCCGAGCGCGGCAACGCCCTGCTCCGCTTCGCCCTTGCAGCGCAGATAAAAACCGCGCGCTGCCGGATCGGCGCCCAACGACGAATTCAGCGCGAAACTTCGCGCCCCTGCGCTGCGCGCATGTCGCGCGATCGCAAGCACGTAATCCACATCGACCCGCCGGAACGCCTCCTGCGAACCCGCCTGACGGATCGTGGTGCCCAGCGCGCAGACCACCGCATCGACCGGCCACCAGTCGGCCTGCTCGGGCAAAGCATCGAAATCGACCAGCGGATTATCGAGTTTGGGATGCGGCAGCAGCGCACGACGCGTAGGCGCGACCACCTGCACGACCCGCGCATCGGCAAGCGCCTGCGCCAACGCGTGGCGGCCCACCAGACCGGTCGCTCCCGCGATCATCAGCCGGATCATGGCGTCGAACTCAGGGCTTCGACGCCGGTTGCGCCGACCAGTCTGGACAGCGCCGCACGCAGCGCTTCCAGCTTCACCGGTTTGGTCAGATAGTCGTCCATGCCCGCGTCCAGACATTTGCGGCGGTCGTCGGCCATCGCGTGCGCAGTCAGGGCGAGAATCGGCAGCCGCGTGCGGCCTTCGGCGACTTCGATATCGCGCCAACGCCGCGTGGTCGCATAGCCATCCATACCGGGCATCTGGCAATCCATCAGCACCGCCCGCCAGGATTGGGTCAGCATCATGTCCAGCGCTTCAGCGCCGTTGCCGGCGCATTCGATCAGGCAGCCATCGCGCTCCAGCATCAATTTGACCAGCGAGGCATTCAGGACGTTGTCCTCAACGACCAGGATCCGCAGACCCGCGATCGGGTTGAGTTCGGCATCGGCGAGAGCGCTCGGCAGTGAATCCGTATCGCGCTGCAGCTCGCCGGACGTGCCAGACATGCCGGATGGAAACAATTCGGGGACCCGCACGCGGAACCGGCTGCCGGCGCCCGGCGCACTGCTCAGATCGATACGCCCGCCCATCAGCGCGACCAGATCGCGGGAAATATTCAAGCCCAGGCCGGTGCCCGGATGCGACCGGCTCGATGAATCGTCGCCCTGTTGGAAGGCCGAAAAAATACGCCGCTGGTCGCTGTCGCGAATACCCGGACCGGTGTCCACGACTTCGATCGACATGGTGCGCTGCTCCGATGCGTCGGTTTCGAGATCCAGATGGATGCGCACGCTTCCGGCAGCGGTGAATTTGACCGCATTGCTGACCAGATTGACCAGAATCTGCCGCAGTCGCGCCTGATCGCCGACGAACCGTTCCGGCACCGACAGCGCGTACACGGCATCGAGCTGCAGCGATTTCGACGCAGCTTCCGGCTCGAACATGTCCAACACATCTTCGACGAGCTGCTTGGGCGCAAACGGCGCGAGCTGCAGCGTGATCTTGCCGGCTTCGATCTGCGACAGATCCAGCACATCGCAGATTAGCGCGAGCAGGGCGTGCCCGGCGCGGCGGATACTGTTCGGCAGATGCCGATACTTCGGTTCGTCGGGCGCATCGGCCAGCAGTTGGCTCATGCCGATAATCGCATTCAGCGGCGTGCGCAGTTCGTGGCTCATATTGGCCAGAAACGTCGATTTCGCCCGGTTGGCGGCATCCGCGCGATCCAGCGCATCGCCAAGCGACTGGGTCATCGTCAACAGTGCGATGCGCTGGGCGATATTGCGCTGGATCGTACGCCCGATCACGAAGCCTTCGCGCAGCAGAAAGGCCCCAAACAGACACGCCGCAAGCCCGGCGATGATGAACTCGTGCTGCCCGCCAGCCAGAAAATACACCGCGAACGGCCCCACGCTGGCCAACACGTACGCTGCGTAGGCCGGCCACCATGCGCCGAAGCTGCTGATCGCGCCTGCGGGCATGCCGATCAACAGAAACGAAGTAACGAAATACAGTTCGCTGTGACCCAGCGGGAACAACAGCGTGGCCGCGGCGCCCCATACGCCGCCGGACAGCACCCCCACAAGCAGGCATATCGTCGGCGTATTGGGCCAGCCGTCGCCGATCTCGATGATCGAACGCTTCGCGAACGCCGCCAGCACCATGCGCAGCGCTGAAATCAACATCACTGCGGCAGCCCAGCCGATCAGGTATCCGGACGGGTGCACATCGCGTACCGCCAGCAAAAACAGCGCGGCCACGCCAATGGTCGCCAAACCACCGGCCAACCCTTGGCTCAGCACCAGCTGGCGGCATTCGCGCGCAATGATCAGCGGAGTCTCAGCAGACTCTGCGGTGGCCATACTTCCCCCTGTCGTCCCCCTGTCGTCCCGCATATCGCGATGCGGGTATGGTCCATGTCCGCCGCTTGGCGGCACCTGCACACCATACCGGCCGATCCGCTTTCCCGCGAGCCGCACACAGCACTTCCCATTGAGACGCGCCCACGCTGCCGCGTCCGTGATCGGAAACGAGACGCTCGTCTCATGCGAAGACGTCGCCCTGCGCTGCCCGTGCATACTGGCGGGCCCATCACTTCCATGCGGATCCTGCTTCCAATGCCAGACAAATACGCGAGGCATCTGTCCGACCTGCATGGCTTGGCACGGCTGGGCGTGGATGCCACCAGCGGCGTGACCGATCTGGTCGAAGCGATGCATGCCGCGATCGCCCGGCCCGATCTCGGGATTCGCAGCGCAGCGCCGGATCGCACCACCGGCATCTCGCGGCTGGTCTATCGCAGCGTCCGCGGCGTCACCGGACTGACCGGCAACGTGATCGACAGAGTGCTGGCCCGGCAGGACATCGCGTATGCCCGTACTTCCACGCAGCGCGAAGCGGTCATCGCGGTCCTCAACGGCGTGGTGGGCGATCATCTGGCGGCCACCGACAATCCGCTGGCCATACCGATGCGTCTGCACCATGCGGGCAAACCGCTGACGCTGGATGCCGATAGTTTGTCCGATGCGATTCCCGACGCCGGGCCGAAGCTGCTGGTGCTGGTGCATGGGCTGTGCATGAACGATCTGCAGTGGACGCGCGACGGTCACGATCACGGCGCGATGCTGGCCGAAGCCCTGGGCTATACGCCGCTGTATCTGCACTACAACAGTGGACAGTCCATCTCCGACAACGGCCGACGCTTCGCCGAACGGCTGGAAACGCTGCAGACGCAGTGGCCGACATCCGTGGACGAGATCACGGTCATCGGACACAGCATGGGCGGCCTGCTTGCGCGCAGCGCCTGCCATCACGCTGCGGCGCTGGACCACCACTGGGTCCGTTCGCTGCGCAATCTCATCTGCATCGGATCGCCGCACCAGGGTGCGCCGCTGGAACGCGGCGGCAGCTGGATCGATCTCGTGTTGGGCGCGACGCCGTTCGCAGCGCCGCTCGCACGCATCGGCAAGCTGCGCAGCGCCGGCATCACCGATCTGCGTCATGGGCAGACGCTGTCGACGCGTGGCCGTCATCGCGCGGTGCCGCTGCCCAAGGGTGTGCGCTGTTACGCGATGGCCGCCACTACCGGCCGTCAGCGCGGCGACCTCAAGGATCGCTGGATCGGCGATGGCCTGGTGCCAGTCGCCAGCGCGCTCGGCCATCATCCGGACCCGGAACAGGCCATCGGATTCGCGAAAACGCGTCAGTGGATCGGCTACGGGATGAACCATCTCGATCTGCTCAGCCATCCCGACGCGGCCGACCGGCTGCTGCGCTGGCTCACCCCGCGTGCGAAGCCGAAAGCCTGATTGCTGCTTTTTACCGTGGGGGTCTGAGATCATGGCCGGATGACAACATCTACTGATTTCGCCGCACTGTCGCTCTCCCCCACCCTGCTGCAGGGCATCGATGCCCTCGGCTACACGGCGATGACCCCGGTGCAGGCGCAGGCGCTGCCGGCCATCCTCGAAGGCCGCGACGTGATCGCACAGGCGCCCACCGGAAGCGGCAAGACCGCCGCGTTCGGTCTGGGTCTGCTGCATCGGCTGGACCCCACCACCATCCGCACCCAGGCACTGGTGCTCTGCCCCACGCGCGAACTCGCCGACCAGGTCGGCAAACAATTGCGCAAGCTCGCGACCGGCATCCCCAATCTCAAGATCTCCATTCTCTGCGGCGGCATTCCTCTGGGCCCGCAGCTTGCGTCGCTGACGCATGAGCCGCACGTCATCGTCGGCACGCCCGGCCGCATCCAGGAACTCATGCAGAAAAAAGCCCTGCAGTTGGGCGGGATAAGCACGCTGGTGCTGGACGAAGCCGACCGCATGCTCGACATGGGTTTCGAGGACGCGATCCGCGACATCGTCAAGCGCACGCCGAAAAATCGGCAGAGTCTTCTGTTTTCGACGACGTTTCCGGACGCCATCCGCGCGCTGGGTAACGCGATGCTGGGCGATGCCGTGGAAATCAGCATCGACGGCGGCGCCGAACCCGACACCATCGAACAGCTGTTTTTCGAAGTCGAACAAAACCAGAAAGCGCCGCTGCT
>JANOXT010000366.1:0-4873 GCA_031418555.1 Lysobacterales bacterium
GCGTCTGGTTCGACAAGACCGGGCGCGAAGCTTTGCTTGCGATCGAAACCAAAAGCGCGGGTTTTGATCCCACTGGCCAGCAGTTGGCGGTGAGCGCAATCCAGACCGCGTTCGCCAACGCGCGCGACGACAGCAATGCCACCATGATCCTCACCGGCCCCGGCGCGTTTTCGGTCGAGATCGGCGGACGTACCCAGCGCGAATCGGCGTGGATCGGCATCGTCGACAGCATTGGCCTGATCCTGCTGCTGTTGATCGCCTACCGCAGCTGGCGCACGCCGCTGTTCGGCGTACTGCCGCTCGCCAGTGCCGGCCTTGCCGGTCTGGGCGCAGTCGCAATCGTGTTTGCAGATGGCGTGCACGGCATCACCATCGCGTTCGGTTTTACCCTGATCGGGGTGGTGCAGGATTATCCGATCCATCTGTTCAGCCATCAGCGCGCCGGCATCTCGCCGTGGGCGAACGCGCGCGCGATCTGGCCGACGCTGGCGACCGGCGTCGCATCGACCTGCATCGCGTACGTGACGTTTCTGTTTTCAGGCGTCGATGGCCTGCAGCAGCTTGCGGTGTTCACCATCGCCGGGCTTGCAGTCGCCGCACTGACTACGCGTTTCCTGCTGCCGGGCCTGATCGATCCCGCGCCGCGCGATATCGCCGCTTCGCCGCGTCTCGCATCGCTGTGGAAGACCGTTGCGCGCGTGCCGCGACCGCGTGCATGGCAGCTTGCGCTGCTGGCTGCGATCAGCATCGCCATCATCGCGTTCGCGCCCGGTGCATTCTGGCAAAACGATTTATCCAAACTCACGCCGGTGCCCGCAGGTGCGCTTGCGCAGGACGCGCATCTGCGTGAAGCACTCGGCGCACCCGATGTCCGTTATTTGCTGGCGGTGCGCGGTGCGACCACAGAAGAGGCGCTGCAGCGCGTCGAGGCCCTGCATCCGAAGCTGGATGCGTTGATCGAACAAAAAGCGGTTGCCGGCTACGACAGCGCGGCGCGGATGTTGCCCAGCGCCGCGACGCAGCGTGCGCGCCAAGCGATGCTGCCGATGCCGGATAAACTGCGCGATTCGATGGATACCGCGGTGGCGGCCACACCGTTCCGCAGCGATGCGTTCGAAGATTTCGTCGCGGATGTCGAACGTGCGCGCACCGTCGCACCGTTGACTGCGCGCGATGTGGCGGGCACGCCGCTGGCGACGCGCATCGGCGGCCTGTTGATCGAAAACGAAGATCACAGCACCGCCTTGGTGTCGATGACCGGGCTGACCGATCCCGCGGCCGTCGCGCGCGCAGTGAACGCACCCGGCATCGAGTTGCTCGATCTGAAAACCGCCTCCGAATCGCTGGTAGCGACTTATCGCGACCGCGTATTGATCGCGCTCGCCGTCGCCGCATTGCTGTTGGCGGCGACGGTATCGCTGGCGCTGCGTACGCCGCACCGCGCGCTGCGCGTGCTGCTGCCGATGGCGCTGACGACGTTGCTCGTCCTTGCGATACTGCGCGCCTGCGGCGTCGAACTGACCCTGTTCCATCTGGTGGCATTGATTCTTGCCGCGGGCCTCGGCCTCGATTACGCACTGTTTTTCGAGCATGCCGGCGACGATTACCAAGATCAGCTGCGCACCCTGCATGCGCTGATCGTCTGCAGCCTGATGACCTTGCTGGTGTTCTTTCTGCTGGCGCTGTCAAGTATTCCGGTGTTGCGCGCGATCGGCGTGACGGTGACGCTGGGCGTGGTTGGCAACTTTGTGCTGGCGCTGTTGATTGCCCGGCACCCCTCACCCGGTCTGCGACCACCCTCTCCCGCAGGCGGGAGAGGGGAGAGCGAGCGCAGCGAGCGAGGGTGAGGGCAGACAGAATGAAGGCGATGACACGCACGCAGATAGAAGCCATGATCCCGCACAAAGGCGGCATGTGCCTGTGGGACGACGTGGTCGACTGGGACGCGCAGCGCATTCGTCTGCGCACCCGCAGCCATCGCGATGCGGCGAATCCGCTGCGCAGCGACGGCCGCCTGCGCGCCGTGCATCTGTGCGAATACGGCGCGCAGGCGATGGCGGTGCACGGTGGCCTTCGCGGCGCTGTGGAAGGCGGCGAGCCGAAGGTCGGGTTTCTGGTCGCCTTGCGCAATGTCGCGCTGCACGTCGCCCGCATCGACGATCTGAACGATGCGCTGGAATGCGAGGCCGAACTGCTGGCCGAAAGCGCAGCGAGCCAGCAGTATGCTTTCCGCATCCTGCATGCCGGCACCGTCGTCGCCGAAGGGCGTGCGGCGGTGATGCTGCAGGCATGATGTTTTTTTGTGGAAGCGGCGGGAGCCGCGATGCTCGGCTGCAGATGTTGTCTTGACTCATCGCGGCTCCCGTCGCTCCCACATGCGTTCCAAAAGGAGAGAAAGAATGTCGAACAACCCACAGCGCCGCGCCCTGGTCACCGGCGGCAGCGGCGATCTCGGCGGCGCGATCTGCCATCGGCTGGCGGCCGATGGCGCGCACGTCATCGTGCATGCTAACGGCAACCTCGCGCGCGCTGAGGCGGTCCGCGACCAGATCGTCGCGGGCGGCGGTTCCGCGCAGGCGGTGGCGTTCGACGTGGCCGACGGCGATGCGACGCGCGCCGCATTGGCAGCACTGCTTGAAGACGGCCCGATCCAGATCGCGGTCAACAACGCCGGCATCCACGACGACGCGCCCATGGCCGGCATGCGCGATGAGCAGTGGAAGCGGGTCATCGATGTTTCGCTGCACGGCTTTTTCCACGTCACCCAGCCGCTGCTGCTGCCGATGGCGCGGACGCGCTGGGGCCGGATCGTCAGCATTTCATCGGTCGCCGGCGTCATGGGCAACCGCGGCCAGACCAACTATGCCGCAGCGAAAGCCGCGCTGCACGGCGCTACCAAGTCGCTGTCGCGGGAAATGGCCAGCCGCAATATCACCGTGAATGTGGTTGCGCCGGGCATGATCGCCGGCAGCATGTCTCAGCACGTCTTTTCGGCCGAATGGATCAAACAGACCGTGCCCGCCGGTCGAGCCGGCACGCCGGAAGAAGTCGCCGCGCTGGTCGGCTTTCTGTGCAGCGCGGGTGCCGGGTATATCAACGGTCAGGTGATCGGAGTCGATGGCGGAATGAGCTGAGTCGGCCTCAATCGAACCTGCATGGGGTCGAAGTCATGAGCCATGAAGCGACGATGCGTGCAAATGACTGCCCGTGCAAATTGCGGCGTGTGTAAGCCCAAAACCATGCAAGCAACGACCCGTTGAGTCCATGATCCATCGGATCTACGATTCACCCGATATAGCATCCATCGACGTCACGGCCGCCCGGGCATCCGTGGCGTTTCCATCCCGGCCTTATCCGGCCATTCGTATCGAGGTGAAGTATTCATGCGTAGCCCCAATGTGATGTTCACCGCGCTGCTGCTGTGCGCAGCGCCGCTGATCAACGCCGCCGAATTCGAGAAACCCGCCGAAGACGCCAGAAATCCGCCGCCAACCGTCGCTTTGAACACCTACCAGCGCTTCGAGATGAGCCCGGTCGCGATGGATGCGCCTTACGCCGGCCAGAAGGGTAACGAAGTCGCACGCGAATACCTGCAGGGCAATCTCGATGAGCGCGTCGGTGCGGTGCTGAAGGCATGGAACGAACAGCCGGCGGCCGATGCGCCGCGCACGCTGAAGATCGAACCGAAGATGACGCATGTGCGCTTTATTTCCGGCGGCAAGCGCTTTTTCGCCGGCGGTTTTGCCGGCAAATCATGGGTGTACGTCACCGCCAAGCTGACCGACGCGCAAACCGGCGCGGTAGTGGGTGAACCCGGTTTCTATCAGCAGGCCAATGCGATCGGCGCCGCCTGGACGTTCGGCACTACCGACAAAACCATGCTGATCCGTATTTCCAGCATGCTGCGCGCTTATCTGCAGCAGAACTACGACAAGACGGTCGAGATTCCGGTGACCGTCGCGCCTGACGTCACCGACTGAAGCCTCGTTGCCGCTATCAAACGCAGCAGCGCGTATCTCAAGTCAATTTTGAACTGTGATCCCGATCGTAGCGAGGGATCTGCTGTCGTGACCTGACCCGCCGCAAGCCGATCCCTTATCGAGCTTCGCCCTCGTCCGGGATGGGATCCGCTGAGTTCGGAACGACGATGCAGGCATCATGGCGAGCGACCGAACACAAGGGCTGCAGAAGCGGCCCTTGTCGTTTTCGCACCGGCTGATTGCGGCTATGCAGCCGCGGCGTACCAGATCGCGGAGAGCGAACGCTCCGCGGCTGCGCCCTGCAGCAACGCGTCCAGACCGCAGTCGTCGATATGCGCGTGCACGGCGCGCGCATGCTGCAAGGTTTCCGCCGCCAGCCATGCCATGCGCGCCACGTTGTCGCCGATGCGCTGCTCGAACGCGGGATTGTCCAGCGCATCGTGCAGCGCGCGGTTCATGTCGTGGAACCAGTCGATATTGAACTGGTCCAGCAGACGGCCGTCCAGCGCCGCCGCATTGTGCAGACCGGCGGCGCGGTTGTGCGCGCCCCACGTGCGCAGCAGCGCCTGCATCGCCAGATTCAGGTCGCGGCCGCGCTCGAACTGCGGGCGCAGCCGGCCCAGCAGCGGCACATCGGTCAGCTTCTCGCCGCAGAACAGCGACGCCAGCAGCGCCCAGTAATAGGTGTAGTCCCAGATCACTTTCAGCGGCATCACCTGCGCATCGCCGAACAGCGGATACTGGTTCTGATACAGCGTCAGCGTGTTTTCGAAAAAACCGAAGTACAGCTGCTGGTAGATATCGGCGTAGGCGGCAAAAGGCCTGCCCGTGCGATCCTTGTCGATCAGGTCGCAGATCAGGGTATTGGAGATCGCGATGAAGTCGCTGCCCGG
>JANOXT010000367.1:0-2127 GCA_031418555.1 Lysobacterales bacterium
GGCCAAGAGCGCGCCATCGAGCTTCATCGCACCGGCCTGCACGCCGGGGACGTTCATCACCGGCACAACGCCACCAATTACGGCGGGAAACTGTGCGAGACCAAATTTCGCCAGTTCATCGGGCTTCAGTGGAGCGTCGGATGCGCCGAAGTCAACCGTGCCTGCTTTGATCTGAGCGATGCCGCCGCTGGAACCGATGGACTGGTAATTCACCTTTTTACCGCTGGTCTTGGCGTAGTCGGCCGACCACTTACTCATGATCGGGAATGCGAACGAAGAACCGGCACCGGAGACGTCGGCAGCGAACGCGCTGGTGCACAAGGCACCGGCGACAGCCACAGCGACGAGGCGGGTTTTCAGGGAAAGAAGCATGTTGGACACGGAGGTCTCCAGTAGGGAAGCGTAGCGGTGAATACGATGTTACCTATTCCATAGCCAAGAGATGACAGACCCGAGGCTTAAATATTTCAATTCGATGAATTCTGTCACGAAGCCTTTCCCCTGCATCAAAAAAGGCGCCGCCCTGCGGCTGCGCCTTCCGGTGTGCCGACAGATGGCGGCTTTGGCCAGCGAATCTACGATTACCAGTAGAACTGGGCGCGGGCTTCGACAACGTTCGGATTGTCATCGACAACGCGACGCAGGGTGCTGTTGTAGCGCGAGCTGCTGACCTTCACGTAGTTCATGGAGAACTTGAAGTTGGAGCGCCAGTACCAGTTCGCACCCGCCGTCCAGCTGGTCTGCTTACCGCCAAGCACGCCGTCGACTCTGGGCGCTGAGGTCGGTGTCGCACCGGGAAGCAGGCCGCCGTCATTCAGATCGATGCTGTCGTAGCGCAAACCAAGCTGCCACATGCCCTTGCTCGGATCGTCCGGCAGGATGGTGGTCGGCACGCCGTCCTTGTAGCCCCAGGTTTCGCCGGTGACATTCCACAGGCCGCTGACGTACCAGGCATCGCCGCTGAAATCTTTCGATACCAGCGGATTGGCCGGACGGGTGGCGTAGCGGCTCAGCGTGCTGCGCATGTATTCGCTCTGCAGCTTGAACTGGTTCTTGACCCACATGCCTTCGAAGCCGACGGTTTTTTGACGGTCGACATTGCGCAGCGTGCCCGTATCCACCAAGCGCACTGCGGCCAGATCGGCAAGCGGACGCGCACGGATCTGCAGGCTGTCCGCATCGGTGTCGTAGCTCATGTAAGACAGACCCAAGTGCAGGATATTGCCGGTCTCGTTGATCGGCGCCCAGTTGCCGCGCACACCGAAACCGGCGCCCTGCGCAAGATTACGGGTCAGTTCGCGACCGAAGATGCTGCCGGTCACGCCCCAGTTGACGTCGCCATAGCGGTAGGCGATGCCGGTACGGCGGGCCACGCCGAAGGTGTTGGTGACTGACGCTTTGGCAATGAAATCGTTGAAACGGGTCGACGACAGTTCTTCCAGGCTGTTCGGCTGCTTGAACTGGCCGATCTGCACGAAGTGATTCGCATTGTTGCCGAACTTGTACTTGATGTTCACATCCAGCCACTTGCCGGTGCTGTTGACCGTAGTGGTGGCAGCACCAGTGGGTGTATTCCGGATGGCAACGCTTTTGAAGGTACTGGCGTCGTAGCCCAGCGTCCATTCGAAGTTGTTAGGGCCTTTGCCTTTGAGGATCAGCTCGGCGCGGCGGATGCCGTGCTCGGTATCCTTGCCGTTGGCGCCGACGGCACCGTTCAGATCGACCAGATCGGAACTGAAGTTGTAGGCGTCCGCCTGTAACAGGCCTTCAAAGGACACTTCGGAATTGCCGATCACGTCGATTGCGATCTCGGCGTGCGCAGCCGGCGCGACGAGCGCGGCGGACAAAGCGAGGAACAGGGAGCTGCGGGAGAGTTTCATCGGATGGCCCTTCGGGCGTGGAAAGATGCCGAGCAGCCTAAACCGTAAATATTTCGTTCAAGTGACAATGACGGTTCGATGTCATATGCGATCGTTTTCGTCTTCTGTTTTCTGCTTGAACCGGCAGAGATCGCGGATCGGGCAGCGCCAGCATTCGGGTTTGCGCGCCTTGCAGGTGTAGCGGCCATGAAGGATCAGCCAGTGATGCGCGTCCTGAAGAAATGCTTTCGGTACGCGCTTGAGCAGG
>JANOXT010000368.1:0-17592 GCA_031418555.1 Lysobacterales bacterium
GTCGGCCAGCGCCGATGCGCCGACCGGACGCGGATCCAATCCCATCCGCCGCAGCTGCGCATTGCCGCGATACAGCAGCTCGCGGCGACGGGTGCTGTCGGTGTAATACGTGAAGCTGACCGTGATCGAAGGTTCGCTGCCGTTCTCGACCATGTGCGCTGCGGTCGAGGGCATGTAGCCGCCCTGCCCGGGCTGCAGATCGAAGATCCGCGCGCGGCTTCGGAAGGATTCGTCCCAGACGATCTTCTCGCGCGAATTGTGATCGTGGAACAGCTCCTGCGCGCGCTCTGACACCACTTCGCGATCGAACGGATCCCAGACGTAAAGCCGTTTGCGGCCGGCGATCTGCAGAATGAAATTGTGCTCGTGGTCGATGTGGAACGGTGTGACCGCGCCGGGCGAGCTGACGAAAATCCAGCCACCGCGGAAACACATGCCCGGATCGTGGCGGTCGATCATCGGCTTGATCGCATCGAGCACGTCGTCGACCAATCGCCGGTAGACCGGATCGGACTGCACGTTGAGCAGCGACATCCAGGCGTGCGCATCGGCGATGGCGGACAGAGTCTCAGCCGCACTGCGTCGATTGGGATGCAACGTCGGCGCATCGCCGAACGCGCTGCCCGCGCCGGCTTCGTCGCTGTGGGTGCGCACCAGCTTGCGCGCTTCCAGCCGTTGGCCGAGTTCGACGAGCGCATCGATGTTCAACAGCGGATGGCCGCATAAACGGTGCGTCACTGCGGTGATCGACCACGGATCAAATGGATCGGTGCCGATCGCGACGAGATCTTCGGTCATGGTCATGCCTGCAAAACCTTCTGGTACGATTGGCGTATGGGACTGAATCGATGGGAATAATCGACTTTTCGGAGCGTGTCGCGCGCAATGCGTGGCGGATTCCTGTCGTCGGCAGCGTGCTTGCCGCCGATGACGCGCGCAGCTTCGCGAAGATGCCGCGCGGTCGCTTTCGCGGCGTCCATGCCAGCTTCGCAGAAGCTGAAGCGGCCATCCCCGCAGGCAAGCGTGTGGGCTACGACCACGACGCCCTTGCCGGGATGTATCGCGACCGCATCCAGAAGGCCTGTCAAAGCGATTACGCGGCGCTGTTCTGGCTGCGCGACCTGCTGGATGGGCACACGCGGCTGTTCGATTTCGGCGGCCATATCGGCGTGAGCTACTACGGCTGGAAACATTACCTCGACTACCCGCCCGGTATGCGCTGGACGATCTGCGACATGCCCGCGATCATCCGCGAAGGCCAGGCATTCGCGCTGGAACAGAATGCCGAGCACTTGTTCTTCACCGACGATATCGTCACCGGCAAGGACAGCACCATCTTCATGGCCGCCGGTTCGCTGCAATATGTCGACATGAGCGTGGCCGATATCCTGACGAAGATGGGCGCGCGTCCGCGGCATCTGCTGATCAACAAGATGCCGCTCTACGACGGCGAAACCTTCGTCACCGTGCAGTCCACCGGCCGCGCATTCCATCCGTACCGGATCAGCAATCGCGATGAATTTGTGGCGGGTATCGTCGCGCTGGGCTATCGCGTCGTCGACGACTGGAGCAACCGCGAACAGTCGTGCCGCATCCCGCACACGCGCGGTCGCGACATCGACGCCTACAGCGGGTATTACTTCGTCCGCGATTGACCGCTCGATCTGGATTCGATCGAGCATCCGCATCGACGATAAGGTCGAAACCCGAATGCAAGCGCAGGCTGGGCCATCGACCCGGCACCGTAGCCCGGGTGTCGCCGAAGGCGATACCCGGGATGAAAAGCACATGTTTCTCAGAAGATCCCCGGGGGCGGCCTGCGGCCCCACCCGGGCTGCTTCATCCGCGAGAGCGACGCAGGCTGAGCTGGAGCGCCGAGCGCGCATCACGCCTCGCGCTTTCCGAACCGCGACAACAGGCGGCCGAAGAATCCATACGATGGCGGCGCTTCGATCGTCACGGTGCGGACAGTCTCATTCGCGACGACTGCGCCCGCCTGCGCATCGCATTCCGCCGCGATCTGCCCCAACGTCTGGAACACGAACGCGCGCGGACTGATATCCACGCCGCCGCGGGTATGCAGCATCGCCACCGCGCGCATGATCAGCAGCGAATGGCCGCCCAGATCGAGGAAGTTGTCCTGCACGCCGATGCTCTGTACGCCGATGCTCTGCACGCCAAGCAGTTCGCGCCAGATCCCGGCGATCAGGCGTTCGCTCGCTGTCGAAGGCGCCTGCGACGTCATCGATTTGACGGGCGCTGCGGCGGACACGAGGGACGGCAACGCGCTGCGGTCGAGTTTGCCGTTGGGCGTGGTCGGCAGCTGCGCGATGTCGATCCACGCCGTCGGCAGCATGTAGTCGGGCAGCTCGCCGCGCAGGTGGGTACGCAACGCGACGCCGTCGACGCCCGCGCCCGCGCGCGGCACCACGTATGCCGCAAGGATGGCGTCACCGCCGCTGCGCGCAGCGGCAACCACCACGACCTGCGCAACATCGGGATGGCGCGCAAGCACGGTTTCGATCTCGCCGGTTTCGATGCGGTAGCCGCGCAGCTTGATCTGCTGGTCCAGGCGGCCCAGATGCTGCAGCTGGCCATCGCTGCGCCAGCGTCCGAGATCGCCGGTGCGGTACATGCGCATCGCTGGATTTGCGGGGCCGACCGTGAATTTTTCGGCGGTGAGTGCATCCCGCTTGTGATACCCCAAGGTTACGCCGGCGCCAGCGATCACCAGTTCGCCGGCGACGCCGATCGGCATCGGCGCACCGTCGTCATCCAGCACATGCACCTGCGTGTTGGCGATCGGCCGGCCAACGACGATCTCTCCCTGCCCTCGCCGGACCTGCGCGCACGTCGACCAGACCGTGGTTTCGGTGGGGCCGTACATGTTCCACAGCGCGCCGACGCGCGGCAGCAGCGCTTCGGCGAGATCCGCAGGCAGCGCTTTGCCGCCGCACAGCGCAGTCCACTGCGGGCCGCCGCGCCAGCCGGATTCCAGCAGCAGCCGCCAGGTGCTGGGCGTCGCCTGCATCGTGTCGACGTGGTGACGTTCGAGCCGCGCACGCAGCGCGACGCCATCGCTGGCCTCGTCGCGGCCGACCAGCACAAGATCTGCACCGACCGCGAGCGGTAGCATCAGTTCGAGCACGGCGATATCGAACGACAGCGTGGTCACCGCCGCAAGTCGCGATGCTGCAGTAAGACCCGGTGTCTTGCACATCGATTCAAGGAAATTGATGACCGCGCGCTGCGGTACGCGCACGCCTTTGGGCTTGCCGGTCGAACCCGAGGTGTAGATCAGATACGCGAGCGCATCGTCGTCGCGGTGATCGGATCGCAAGCCGGGCACGGCTTCGGTCGCGAGCGCATCGTCCAGCGCGAGGCGATGCGGAGCCTCGAGGCCAAGCGCATTGTCGCTGTCGTCGATGACCAGCGCCGCACCGGCATCGTCGACCATGAATTTCAGCCGTTCGGCCGGGAACCCGGGATCCAGCGGCAGATAGGCGGCACCTGCGCGCAGCACGCCGAGTATGGCGACCAGCATCGCCGGCGAACGCTGCAGATGCAGACCGACGACGGCACCCGGCCCGACGCTGCGCGTGCGTAGCGCGGTGGCGATGCGATCGGCCTGCGCCGACAGCGCGGCGTGGGTGATCGCGGCGTCGGCATGGAACACCTGCGCGCGTTCGCCGTGGCGGGCAATGGCATCGTCGAGATAATGCGACAGATCGTGATCGTCCGGCATCGGCACAGCCGTATCGTTCCACGCTGCGAGTCGCGCCGCTTCCGCCGGCGTCATCGACAGCAGCGCGCGCAGCGGCACGTCGTGCGATTTTTTCGCCAATACGTCCACCAGCCCATCGAGCAGCGCGAGATAGCGATCCACCAGCAGCGTCGCGGTGTCGGCAATGAGGATGTCGGTGTTGTAGTTCAAACCGCCGACCAGTCCATCGGCGCCGTCGAGGAACCACAGCGCCACATCCTGCGCCGCCGCCGGCTGGAACACCGGCACGTTGGCATGCGTCAGATCGCCCCAGCGACACGGCCGCTGGCGCGCATCCTGATACGAAAAAAACGCCTGATAGATCGGGAAGCGGCTGGTGTCGCGGCGGGTATCCAATACGCGGACCAGATGTTCGAACGGCACGTCTTGACAGCCGATCGCATCGATCATCTCCACGCGCGTGGCCCGCAGCAGGCTGCAGAAATCCTGTGCGGGATCGACCCGCAGCCGCAGCGGCAGCGCGTTGACGAAGAAGCCCATCACCGATTCGAGCTCGGGCAGATTACGCCCGCGCACCGGCGTGCCGATCACCAGATCGCGCTGCCCAGTGAGCTGATGCAGCAGCAGCGTCCACGCCGACAGCAGCACGGTGAACAGGGTCGAACCTTCGCGCTGCGCCATCTCGCGCAGGGCATCGGCAGTGTCGGCGGGCACGCGCAGCCATGCGGTGTCGCCATGCCCGCTCTGCGTGGCCGGTCGCGGTTTGTCGATCGGCAGGGCCAGCGCTTCGGGCGCGCCGTCCAGCTTGCGGCGCCAATGATCGAGCTGTCGGGTCAGCTCCGGACCAGCCATCCACTCGCGATGCCATGCCGAGAAATCGGCATAGCCCACCGGCGGCAGCGCCAGCGAAGGTGCGCGCCCATGACGGTAGGCGTTGTAGAGCGCGGCCATCTCGGTATAGAACAGATCGAACGACCAGCCGTCCCAGATCGCGTGATGGGCCATGAAGAACATCACGTGTTCGTCGTCGTCGAGTGTGTAGACACGGGCGCGGAACAGCGGCCCGTGGGCGAGATCGAACGGCACCGCGATCTCGTCCTCCATCCGCAGCGCCAATTCCGCTTCGCGCGCATCGACAGCGACACCGGTCAGATCCTCGACCTGCAGCGCAGCATCGACGCTGTCGTGCACCTGCTGGAACGGTTCGCCCTCATGCATGCCGATGGTCGTGCGCAGCGCGGCCTGGCGCCGGGTCATCTCCGCGAACGCGCGCGCCAGCGCATCGCGATCCAATACACCGCGCAGGCGATGCGCCGACGGCACGTTGTACACGGTGCGTCCCGGATGCAGCTGTTCGAGATACCAGATCCGCTGCTGCATCAGCGACAGCGGCGCGCGTTCGCCGTGCGCAAGCAGAGGAATGATGGGCAGCGTCGCCGCTTCCTGCGCCGCCAACCATGCGGCAAGGCCGGAGACGGTCGGGTGATCGAACACCGCACGCATCGGCACGTGACGATCCAATGCGCGGCCCAGTTTCGCCGCCAGCTGTGCGGCGAGCAGCGAATGCCCGCCGAGGGCGAAGAAATCGTCGTGCTTGCCGATATTCCGCAGCGCCAACGCATCGCGATAATGCTGCGCGACCTGCTGTTGCCAGGCGTCGGAGAAACTTTCCGGTTCGCCCGCTTCGACGCTCTGCGTCGATTCGCTCGGCACAGGCAGCGCCTTGCGATCGATCTTGCCGCTGACGGTCAACGGCAGCGCCGGCAGCACGATGCAGCGCTGCGGGACCATGTAGTCGGGAAGCCCCTGCGCCGCATGCGCGCGCAGACCGTCTTCATGGGCGCGGCTGTCGTCGCATCCGGACTCCGCCAGCGCGACGACGTAAGCAATCAGACGCTGATCGCCCGGGCGCGGCTCGTGGATCACCACCACGGCCTGCGTGATGCCGGGGTGCGTCATCAACGCCTGCTCGATTTCGCCAAGCTCGATGCGATAGCCGCGCAGTTTCACCTGGAAATCGGTGCGGCCAAGACATTCCACCGTGCCATCGTTACGCCAGCGCGCGAGATCGCCGGTGCGGTAGATCCGCTCATCGTGTTCGTCGACGAGAAAACGTTCGGCAGTCAGTTCCGGCCGATTGAGATAGCCGCGCGCAACGCCATCGCCGCCGATGTACAGCTCGCCGACCACACCGATCGGCATCGGCACCCGATGCGCGTCGAGCACATGCAGCTGCGTGTTCGCCAACGGCACACCGATCGCTATCGGCGCATCGGCATGCACGACACGATGATGACTCGACCACACGGTGGTTTCGGTCGGGCCATAGACATTCCACAGTTCGCCGACGCGCGGCAGCAGCGCAGCGGCAAGATCGATGGTCAGCGGCTCGCCGCCGCTGAGCGCTTTGAGGCTTGAATGCCCACGCCAACCCGACTCCACCAGCAGCCGCCAGGTGGCCGGTGTAGCCTGCATGACGGTGACGCGATGCGCATCCAGCAGGCTGCGCAGACGATCGGCATCCATCGCATCCTGTCGCTCGACAAGGACGACGGTGGCGCCGACGGTCAACGGCAGGATCAGCTCACATACCGCGATATCGAACGCCAGCGTGGTCACCGCCAGCACAATATCCTGCGACTGCATCCCGGGCGTGCGACGCATGCTGGCCAGCAGGTTGACGACACTGCGATGACGAATCTGCACGCCTTTCGGTCGCCCGGTCGAGCCGGAAGTGTAGATGATGTAGGCATCGTCCTCAGCGTCGCCGATCGCGTCGCCGATCGCGTCGTGCGGTGCATTACAGACGTCGTCCTTGATGCCATCGTCATCGATAGCCGCCAGCGACAGCGTCGGCAACGCGTGCAGGCCATCGGCCACGTTCGCGATCAGCGCGGCATCGCCCAACAGCAGATTCAGTTCCGCGTCCGTGGCCATGAACGCGATGCGGTCCTGCGGCAATGAGGGATCGAACGGCACATAGCAGGCACCGGCGCGCAGTACGCCGAACAGCGCAGGCAGCAGATCGAGATCGCGTTCCAGCAGCAGACCAACACGGTCGCCGCGCTGCACACCCGCAGCGCGCAGCGCAGATGCGATCGCGCCGCTGCGTGCAGCGAGCGCCGCATAGGTCAATTCCGCTTCGCCGCACTTCACCGCGATCGCATCCGGCGTGCGCTGCGCCTGGTCGAGCATCAGCGCTTCGATGCGGACATTGCGCGGATAGTCGGCGTCGCTTGCGTTCCATACGTCGATGGTCTGCCGGTCCTGCGGCGTCAGCAGGGGCAGCGCATCGATCGCGCTGCCGACATCGGCGACCGCGCCGCGCAGCAGCGTTTCGAAACCGGCCATCCAGCGCGCGATCGTCCGCGCATCGAACAGATCGGCGTTGTACTGGCATTCAAGACGCATGCCGGCCGCGCCCAGATCCACCGCATTGACGAACAGCTCGAAGGTCTCGAAGCGGCGCGCATTGCTGTCGAGATCCAGCTGCAGGCCGGGGATCGTATCGTGTTCGCCGGTGAGCGCCTGATCGATGTTGAACATCACGTTCATCAGCGGCAGACGGCTGCGGTCGCGGCTGATCGGCAGCGCGCGCAGCAGACGCCCGAAAGTGATGCTCTGGTGATCGTAAGCATCCAGCAGCATGCTGCGGCTGTGCTCGATCAGTGCGTCGAACGGCATGTCGGACTGCGGCGACAGCCGCAGCGGCAGCATATGCACGCAGTGCCCGACCAGACCGTCTAGACCCGCAGCGGCTTGCCCGGCAGCGGGCACGCCGATCACCACATCCGCTTGCCCGGTGAGGCGATGCAGCAGCGCCGAAAAACCGGCGAGCAACGTCGCGAACAGACTTGCGCCGCGCCGCGTGCCGAGCTGGCGCACAGCGGCGAGCAGATCGGCGGGCAGCACGTGATCTTCGCGGCCCGCGCGCTGGGTGCGGATCGGCGGGCGCGGCCGGTCGCAGGGCAGATCCAGCACTGGGCCGCCGTCGGCGAACAAGGCGATCCACCACGCGAGTTCATCGGCGGACTCGGCCTCTGGCGCGGACTGCGCAACGGCATAGTCCGCGAATGAAGGCGCATCGCCGTGCACCGCACCTGCCGGCCGATACTGCGCCGCCAGATCCTTCACCAGCGCCCAGAACGACCAGCCGTCGAGCACGATGTGATGCCCGGTGAGCACCAGCACGTGATGCTCGGGCGCAATGTGCACGATCTCCGCGCGCAGCAGCGGGCCATGGCCGACATCGAACGGTTCGGACACATGGCGTTCGCAGATCGCAGCGAGTGCCGCCTGGGCATCGGACGACGCGGAGACATCGCGTAGCGCGACATCCAACGCCGGCGCCTGCTTCGGAATCCTCATCCACAGGCCGTCGTCGGAAAAACTTGCGCGCAATGCGTCGTGCCGCTGCGGCAGCGCACGCACGGACGCGCGCAGGCGTTCCACATCCAGCGCACCGCGCAGATGCAGCGACACCGATTCGTTGTACGCCAGCGAAGATCCGGCGCCTAGCTGGTCGGCCAGCCAGATCTCGCGCTGCGGCTCGGTGGTGGGCACCGTGCGCAGACCGTCATCGGCAATCGCCTGGGCTTTCTGGCGCACCGGAAAGAACTCGCTTGCGATCATCTCTGCCGCCGCATCGCGATACGCGGCGACGATCAGATCGATGTCCTCATCGGTGTGCGAGGTGGTGAGGAAGCACGGGAAGTTGTCCAGGATATGGATGCCGCGGTCGCGCAGCATCACGTAGATCAGATCGCCGTACGGCAGATCTTCGGTAAAGACATTCCGCCACCACGATGCGAAAGTGACGAGCTTGAACGGCGCGCCGATCTCTTCCATCGCCGCATTTACGCGCGCGACCATGCCCGCAGTGCGCGCGGTCAGCCGCACCTGCAGTTCGGGGCCGGCATCGTACAGATGCTGCAGCGTCGCCTTGGCCGCGGCCAGCGCCAGCGGATGGCGCACGAAGGTGCCGGCGAAATAGGTCACGCCGACCGTGGGCACCGAATCGTCGCCGTAGTCCCAATGGCCGCCGTCCAGCGCATCCATGTACGCGCGTTTGCCGGCGATCACGCCGATCGAGAAACCGCCGCCCACCACTTTGCCGTAGGCGGCCAGATCGGCCTGGATGTCGAACAGCCCCTGGATGCCGCGCGGATGCGCGCGGAAGCCGGTGACCACTTCGTCGAAGATCAGCAGCGATCCGCTTTCCTCGGTGAGCGTGCGCAGCTCGCGCAGGAATTCGACCGGCTGGAAATCCGGACGCCGGCTCTGCACCGGCTCGACCAGGATCGCGGCCAGCTCGTGCGCGCGTTCGCGCAGGATCTGCAGCGACTCCTCGGTGCCGTAGTCCAGCACCAGTACGTTCTGCGCGGTCGACGGCATGATGCCCGGGGCAGCCGGCACGCTGCGCAGCTTTTTGGTGCCGCGCACGATCACTTCGTCGAAGATGCCGTGATAGGCACCGGTGAAAATCGCGATGGTGCTGCGGCCGGTTACGGTGCGCGCGATGCGCATGGTGCCCATCACCGCTTCCGAACCGGTATTGCAGAACGCGACGCGGTCGCTGCCGGTGAGTTCGGCGAACAGCTCGGCGGTCTCGCCCGCCAGCACATGCTGCGGGCCGATCTCGTAGCCCAGATCGATGCGCTCGTGCAGCGTGTCGCGCAGGAAATCCGGCTGCCAGCCGAACAGATTCATGCCGAAGCCGTTGAGCACGTCGACGTATTCGTTGCCGTCCAGATCCCACATCCGCGAATTGCGCGAGCGTTCGATCACCAACTGATAGGTCAGCTCCTTGGTCAGCGGCCGGAAGCCGTTGACCACGCGCGGATCGGCCATGCGCTCGCGATACTGCGCGGTATAGGCTTTGGATTTTCCGGTGCGAGTGACGTAACGCGCGGTCAATGCGTCGAGGCGAATGCGCTGTCGGGGCGTCAGCGCGTCGGCGCGGGTGTGGATGCGTGCGATCGCGCCGAAGGCCTTCTTGACGTCGTAGGTCATCGGGGCTTCGCTGCTGTCTTCGCCGCCCGTCGATGGTGTCGCAGGCTGTACAGCGGTGCCCGCCGTCGCGACTGTCGACAGCATCGGTGCACGGCTGACGTCCAGATGCGTCGCCAGCTGCGCGGCCGTGCCGTACTGCTCCATGATTTGACGGAACGTGACTTTGACCTGGAATGTCCGCTGCAGCTGCAGCGCAAGCTGGGTCAGCGCGAGCGAATCCAGACCGAGTTCGAGCCACGCGGTATCGGTTTCGGCATGTCCAATTTCGAAGCCGGAGACCTCTTCGATCAGGGCGACGAGTCGCGGCAGCGTATCGCTGCTGTTTGCGGCTGCTTCAGCCGTCTTGCCCGCCTGCGCAGTGACGCTGGCGGGCTCAACCGCATGCAGTGCGATGGCAGCCGCGTCGACGACGGGCGTCGTCTTCGCCACCGCATCCACCCAATGCCGATCGCGCGCGAACGGATAACCGGGCAGCGGCACGCGTCGACGCGCTTCGTTCGCGACATAGGCTTTCCAGTCGGGCGCCACGCCGAGCGCCCACGCCTGACCGAGTGCCTGCGCAAGCGTCGAAGATTCCATTGCATCGTTGTCGCCGAGACTGGCGATAGCGACTTGGCCGGTGCGGCCTTTCGGCGCGCATTGCTTGGCCAACGTTGCCAGCGTTCCGCGCGGACCGACTTCGATCAGCAGGCGGCTGTCATCTGCGAGCAGACACGCAGCTGCGGGCGCGAAACGCACCGGCCGGCGCAGATGATCGGCCCAGTACTGCGGATCGCAGGCCTCGGTATCGCTCAGCCAATCGCCGGTCACCGTGGACACGATCGGGATGCGCGGCGCGTGCAGCGTCATCGTCTGCAGCTGCACCAGCATCGGCGCGACCACCGGCTGCATCATCGCCGAGTGGAAGGCGTGCGAGGTCATCAAGCGCTTCGCGGCGACGCCATCGCTCGCGAGACGCGCTTCGAGGCGTTCGATGTCCGGCATCGGGCCCGCGACCACGCACAGCGTCGGCGAGTTTTCCGCCGCAAGTTCGACAGCGTCGTCGAGATAAGGCGCGATCGCCGTCGCCGACAGCCGCACCGAGAGCATGCTGCCCGCCGGCTGCGCCTGCATGAAACGGCCGCGCAGCGCGACCAGCGCCAGCGCATCCGCAAGCGACATCACCCCGGCCAGGGTCGCGCAGACGAACTCGCCGACGCTGTGGCCGATCAGCGCGCCCGGTTCGACACCCCATGACATCCACAGCTTCGCCAGCGCATATTCCAGCGCGAATACCGCAGGCTGGGTGAGGTGCGTCGCAACCAATACCTCCGGCGCATCGCTGAAGAACAGATCGCGCACATCGTTCGCTGTCTTCGCACCGATGTCCATCTGCGGCGCGAGCAGTGCGCAGCATTCATCGTAGGCCGCACGGAATACGGGCTCCGATGCATACAAGCCACGGCCCATCGCCGCGTACTGCGCACCCTGCCCCGGGCACATGAAAGCGACTTCGGGCGCATCGCTGATTGCGGTTGCGCCAGCGGCACTGGTCGCATGCAGCAGATGCACCGCTTCGGCATGATCCGCCGCGACCACGCTGCGTCGATACGCGAACGCGCGCCGACCGATGCGCGCGGTGTGGGCGATATCGGCCAGCGACAGCGCTGCGCCGTCGCCTGCATCGCCAAGATAAGCGGCCATGCGCCGAGACAGTTCCGACAACACCTCAGGCGTGCGCGCGGACAGGGTCAGCAGCTGCTGCGTGCGCTGCGATGGCGCGGCTGCGTGCGCAAGCGGCGCTTCCTGCAGCACCACGTGCGCATTGGTGCCGCCGAAACCAAATGCGCTGACGCCGGCGCGACGCGGCTGCGCGGTGCGCGGCCATGCCTGCAGCGCGGCCTGCGGCACGAACGGCGATGATTCAAAATCGATCTGCGGATTGGGGCGCGCGTAGCCGATGGTCGGCGGCAGCGTCTCGCGATGCAGCGCGAGTGCGGTTTTGATCAGACCTGCAGCGCCCGCGGCAGTCACCAGATGACCGACATTGCTCTTCAACGAGCCGATGCCGCAGAAGCCGCGATCGTCGGTATGGCGGCGGAACGCGCGGGTCAGGCCGGCAACTTCGATCGGGTCGCCGATCGGCGTGGCAGTGCCGTGCGCTTCGACATAGGAAATACTGCGCGCATCGACGCCGGCGGCATCGTGGGCCATCGCGATCACAGCCGCCTGCCCGGCGGGATTGGGCGCGGTGAAACTGGCGCGCTCGGCGCCATCGTTGTTGACCGCGCCGCCCAGCAGTACGGCATAGACGGTGTCGCCGTCGGCGATGGCATCGGATAGGCGACGCAGCGCCAGCATCGCAACGCCGTCGGAAAATACGGTACCGGCAGCATCGGCGTCGAAGGTGCGGGTATGGCCGTCGACCGACGCCATCGCGCCTTCCTGATAAAGATAGCCGCTGTTCGGCGGACAGGTGACCGCTACGCCGCCGGCCAGCGCCAGCGCGCACTGGCCGCTGCGCAGACTGTCCATCGCCATGATCGTGGCGACCAGCGAGGTCGAACACGCGGTGTGCACGCTGACCGCCGGGCCGTCCAGCCCGAGCTTGTAGGCGACGCGGCTGGTCAGATAATCCTTCTCGTTTGCGAGCATCGTCGGCAGTTCGCCGAGGCGCGCGACCAGATCCGGCCGCGACAGCACGTGATGCTGGTAATAGGTCGCGTTGTACATGCCGCCGAACACGCCGATGCGTCCCGGCGCGCTTTCCGGCACGTAGCCCGCGTGTTCGAGCGCATGCCATGCGGTTTCCAGGAACAGCCGGTGCTGCGGATCCATCAGCTGTGCTTCGAGCGGCGAGATGCCGAAGAACGCGGCGTCGAAACGATCGAAGTAGTCGAGCACGCCGCGCGCACGCACGTAGGCGGGATCGTCGATGAGCGCGCGCGGAATCGATGGATCGAGTTCGTCCGGCGCGAAGATCCTGATCGATTCCTGACCGGCGCAGAGATTGCGCCAGAACGCTTCGATATCCTCGGCGCCGGGGAAGCGCCCGGCCATGCCGACGATGGCGATGGGTTCGTTTGCGATGGGTTGTTCTGCACGCGATGTCGCTGCAAAGGACGGCAAGGCATCGCCGTCAAGCAGACGCGCAAGCCCCGCCGGCATCGGTGCTTCGAACAATTGCACCGGACGCAGATCGCCGATCCCGCGCGTCCGCAACGTCTGCAGCAGGCGCAGGGCCGACAGCGAATCCCCGCCCAATTCGAAAAACGCATCGCGGGTACCGACGCGATCGAGTTCCAGCACCTCCGCGAAAGCGGCGCAGAGCGCGATTTCCCGTTCGCCGCGCGGCGCGCGATACGGATGCTGCAGATCAGGCCGGGCACCGGTCGGCGTCGGCAATGCCGCGCGGTCGAGTTTGCCGTTGGCGGTGATCGGCAGCGCGTCCAGGCGCACGAATGCGGCGGGAATCATATAGTCGGGCAGTTCGCGCGCAAGTGCAGTGCGTGCCTGCGACGCATCCCACGCATCGGCGACGACATAGGCGATCAGCCGCTTGCCGCCGCCCAGTGCGGGCTTGGCGACCACAGCGCAGGCGCGCACGCCGGGATGGCGCGACAGCACCGCTTCGATCTCACCCGGTTCGATGCGGAAGCCGCGGATCTTCAGCTGATCGTCGACGCGGCCGACGAATTCGAGCACCGCATCTTGCAAGCCTTCCTCGCGCCAGCGCACCAGATCGCCGGTGCGGTACAGACGCGCGCCTGCGACGAAGGGATCGGCGAGAAAACGCTCGTCATCGAGATCCGGACGACCCAGATAGCCGCGCGCCACGCCGCGACCGCCGATGTACAGCTCGCCGGTCTCGCCTGCGGCCACCGGCTGCTGCTGCGCATCGAACACATGCAGATGGGTGTCGGCGATCGCACGGCCGATCGGAACGCTGCTGGCGTCTTCGGCGAGATCGCGCGGAATTTCATAGGTCGTCGCGAACGTGGTGCACTCGGTCGGGCCGTAGCCGTTATGCAGCGTCGTGTCCGGCAGCGCCTGCAGCGCGCGGCGCACGTGGATGGGCGACAGCGCTTCGCCGCCGGTGAACAGCTGGCGCAGCCCGCGCAGAGATTGCGGCGCTTCGTCGATGACCGCGTTGAACAGCGCGGCCGTCAGCCATGCCGTGGTGACGCCGAGCCCGTCGATGGCCTCGCGCAGTGCGCGCGCATCGGGCACCGGCGCGGTGAGAATCCCGCAGCGGCCACCGTTGAGCAGCGGCCCCCACAGCTCCAGCGTCGAGGCATCGAAACCCAACGGCGCGGCGTGCAGGAAACAGGTGTTGTCGTCGAGGCGGACGTAGTCCACATCGCCGACTAGACGCACGATCGAACGATGCTCGATCTGTACGCCCTTGGGCAGGCCGGTGGAGCCGGAGGTGTACATCACGTACGCCAAACCGTTGGCCGATGTGGTGTCTTCCAGCGCTTCGATGGACGTGACGCGCGCATTCTGCGGATCGGCATCGAACGCATCGATGCTCAGCGTTTGTCCGGCGATACCGGTCAGCGCCGCGAGATGCGCGTCATCGGTGATCAGAATGGTGGCTGCGGCGTCCTGCACGATGTGCCGAAGCCGCGCGGCGGGATACTCCGGATCCAGCGGCAGATACGCGCCGCCGGCCTTGAGAATCGCCAGCGCAGCGACCACCGCCTGCGGCGAGCGCGGCAGGCACAGGGCGATGGGTTTGTCGGTTTCCGCGCCCAGTTCAAGCAGTCGCTGCGCGAGCGCATCCGAGCGGCGATCGAGTTCGCCGTACCGCATCGCACCGCCGTCCCAGCACAGCGCGATGCGCTCCGGATGTTGCCGGGCGCGTTCGCGGAATAGGCCGTGCACGGTCGCTTCGGGGCGATAGCCGGTGTCGTTGAGGTGGGCGTTTTTATGGTCGGGATGCAGAGATATTGTCACGGATGGCAGGTTTCGATTCTGGAAATGAGGGCAAGCATTTCGTTCAGGGGGACGGTGGCGTTGTTGAGCGCGGCGTCGGAGTTCCAGCCGCTGCTGCCGTCGAGATCGATCCAGTGCATCCGCGGGCCTTCGGTCCACTGCGCGCGCAGTCGTTCCATGGCCGGCGTGCGCTGGGTGCACAGTACGGTGGTCATCGCGATGGTGGGCACTGCTCCGGCCAGATCGATCCCCGCAAGTTCGCCGCGCAGGCGCGCATCGATCGGCGTGCCCAGCGCTTCGTGCAGATGCGATGCATCGTCTGGCCTATCGCCATCGGCGCCGGCCGCAGCCGGCCGGCCGAACTCGGCCTGCATGTAAGTGCGATGCGCGCGACCCAGTTCGCGCAGGTACTCCGCACCGTCGACGATCGGATCCCACAGCAGTACATGGGCTATACGCAGCAGACCGCGCTGTGCGGACAGCGCAGCGAACGTGGCTCCAAGACGCAGACCGACCAGGACGATGCGCTGGACGCCGGATTCGCGGCGCAGGTGTTCGGCCGCGGCGGCGATATCGTGGAGCCAGTCTTCGACGCCGACATCGGCGATATCGCCGCTGGAATCGCCGGTGCCCGAATAGTCGAAACGCATCGAAGCATAGCCGGCGTCTTCGAGTTTTCGCGCCATGACCCGGTACGCCCGGTGCGCGCGCGCCGCTTCTTCGCCGAACGGGTTGCACAGCAGTATCGCAACGCTGCGCGCGTGCAGTCGCGGCGAAAGATGCACGGCCGTAAGCAGATGGCGGCCATGCGCTTCAAAGAATCGAATTGACAAGAACACATCCCCCGAGTGTACTTCCCGATGACACATTGACTGATTGGATCCGGCAGCGCCGGCAATACATGACCCTTCATCAGCCCTGCAGCGACGCCGACATCCGTGAACACGTCTTGCTGCTGGGCGAGCATCGTACACTCGTCGCCATCGCTAGTGCGCCGCCAGAGCGCAGCAGCGCGCCGGTCGTGCTGCTGGTGAATGCGGGCGTCATTCATCGGGTCGGGCCGCATCGCCTGCATGTCAGGCTTGCGCGGCGTCTGGCCCAGGCCGGACACCTTGCGATGCGCATGGATCTGTCCGGGATCGGCGACAGCGGCGCGGTGCCCGACCAGCTCACTTTCCGCGCAAGCTCCGTCGCCGATATCCGCACCGCCATCGACCAGATAACGGCGAACGACGCCGGGGCCTCGGTGGTGGTGTTCGGTATCTGCTCCGGCGCCGACAATGCGCTGGCAGCCGCAGAGGCGGATCGGCGGATCGTCGGGCTGGTGCTGGTCGATCCACCCTGCTATGCGACCACACCAGCGCGGATGAGATCGCTTCGGGCGCGTCTTCGCAGCCTGGATGCATGGATGGCGCTCCCCGCCAAAATATTGGCCCGCCTGCGCACGCGGCTGTCGACGCCTGCGGGCACGGCTACCGTGTCGTCCGGCGGGCGCCAAGCCCCACCGCTTGAGGATTATCGCCGTCAGTTGACCGCCCTTACCGCGCGCGGCGTTCGGATCCTGTCGGTTTATTCGGCGGCGCAGGGCGTGCGCTACAACCATGCCGACCAGCTCTACGAATCCTTCCCCGAACTGCGCGGGGCACTGGACAGCCTGTACTACCCCGATGCCAACCACACGTTTACCGAAATCGCCCAGCAAAGCGCATTGATCTCGACGCTGATGGACTGGTTTCAGCGTCGGTTTCCAGCAGCCGTCTGAGCCAACCGGGCGCTGTAGGCACAGCGACAGGAGCTCATCCCGGTCACGGGGTGACGCAGACATGGCATGCGGCGGTCTTCTATCGATCAATCAATGACCCGCATCGGCGGGCGACGGGATGACTTGCGCGTATTCACGCCCTTGCTTCAAGCAATGCGCGCGTTGAACCCCAGGCGTGGTGCCATCGAGGCCATGGGCATACCTGAACAGTTTCCGAAAGTTCCCGCACTCATCAGTACATTATTAAGGTTTCGTTATACGGCAATCCTGAGAATGCGCTTCACCGACGCGGGATCTGTTTTCTCTCCCCTGCCCGCCGCGGCCCAATAACAACCTAGAGGTCATCCTCCATGAAGCGTTCACTCCTTGCCCTGACCCTGCTTGCGGCTCTTCCTTTCGCCGCCTCCGCCGCTGAAGGCGTCTCATACAATTATGTGCAGGGCGGCTATGTCGCCACCAACGGCGACGGCGCTGCCGATGCCGACGGCTTCGGTATCGACGGGTCGGTTGCGGTGCACCCCAACTTCCACCTCTTCGGTGGCTACAACAAGCAGGAAATCGACAACACCAATGTCGATATCGATCAGTGGAAGGTGGGCGTCGGCTACAACTACGAAATCGCACCGAAGGCCGATCTGGTGACCCGCATCGCCTATGAAAAGCTCGACGCCGGCAGTGGCTTCGATTTCGACGGCTACAGCGCCGAAGTCGGCGTGCGCGGCGCGCTGGGCTCCAAGGTCGAAGGCTATGCCATGGCCGGTTATGAGGATTTCGAGCAGTTCGACGGCGATTTCTACGGCCGTCTTGGCGCCCAGGTCAAATTCAATCAGAACTGGGGTTTGAGCGGTGACGTCAAGTTCGCCGACGGCGACAGCCAATGGTTCGTCGGCCCGCGTCTGACCTGGTAAGTCACAACCATATCGATTCACCCGTGCAGGGCCGGCGTACGCCCCAAGTACGCCATGTCACGTCCTACCCCCCGCTCCGTGAAGCGGCCCGAAAGCCCGGCGAAAGCCTAATGCCAGTCAGTTAAGCTATTGACGCAGGGGTAGCAGTCCAAGAGGCTCATGGTTTTCCATGAGCCTCTTGCTTTGAACCCAGTCCTTCAAGCGCAACTTGACGCGGTCGGCGAGCTGTCGCCCGACGCCTTTGACCGTTTCAGCCAACTCATTCCTGC
>JANOXT010000369.1:0-8801 GCA_031418555.1 Lysobacterales bacterium
CCATCGAGTCGGTGTCCAGCGTCTGCAGCAGCGCATCGTCGCGATAGATGCGGATGGCCGACACCAGCGGCGATTGCGCGTCGCAGCTGTCGTCGTCGCTGCCCGGCACGAACGCAGCGATCAACCGCAGCTCATAGGGCGCGAATGCATCATCCTGGGCCGCAAGTACAGCGGCAAGCCGGCGGCGGCCGTCCGGGCTGCGCCATTCGCCGCGCCAGCCTTGACCGTCCGGCTGCAGCCGCCAGTGCCCGCTGATGCGCGGTGTCCCGGTAGCGTCGGGCGCGGATTCGTCCAGCAACAGGACATCGTCATGCCAGACGCCGGTCAATCGCACACCGCCCGTCTGCGGGTCGCAGACGTCGTAGCAATAGCTGCCTTCGATGCGGTCGCCGACCCGGTGCAAGTAAGGCAGTTGCACCGGCTTGTCGCCGATCCGGCCATCGAAGCTCCCTTGCCAGACCACAAGTTCGACCGGCGTTTCTTGCGCTTCCGCGCGGGCTTGCGGGAACGATGCGATGAATGGGAACGCCAGCAGGCAATGCCGAAACATCTGTCGGAGGCGAAAGACCGTCATCGTTTCGAAACGCCGCAGACGTAGATCACTTCACAGGCTCCGGCACCCGAATCCTCGCGCGTGAGCGAGCTGCGCCAGTGCCAGCCGTCGGACGTATCGATCTGCACCAGCCAGCCGTCGATGCGCACGCGGTCGCCGGCGTCCACTGCGTCCAGCGCGGCGGCGATGGCCGAGTTCGACGGCACCATGTGCATGTTGGCGCTGCTGCGGACGATGTCGTCGGGTGGAATCGGCGGCTGACCGCTCCAGCGATAGCGGTAAAAGCGCCCGGACTGGCTGATGTCGAGGCGCGACAGCACGGCATCCTCGCGCATGCGACCCCAGCCCAAGGCGAGATCCACCGGCGAGAAATCGGCTTCCCGCCCGTGGTCGTAGTCCTCGCGCGACAGAACCCGCGCCGCAACGCTGAAACCCGCCAGCGGCTTTGCCATCGCATTGGAGAGTTTGAAAGGCCGCATATTGCCGGGGGCATCGCTTTGCACGGCGCCGTCCTCGCCTGCGATGCGCATCGGCGGCACGCAGCCCAGCACAGGCTGTCCATTCGCGGCAGTGAACGACGCCGAGGCCGCTGAAGGCGAGGGCGGCGATGCCAGCCACCAAGCCGCAGCGGCGATGGCGACGAAGATCAGTAACCAGCGGAGCATGGGCGATTCCGGTACAAAACTCGGCCGCAGTCTAGCGGTTGTTGGGGCACCGGGTCGCTGGGCGGCAAAGCGGAATAAACGCCGCCAATCGCGCATTCATTGCATGGCGTGACCTGGCTTTCGATGACAAGCAGGCCGTTTAGCGGTTGTTGCTATGGGAACGCCAGCCGCAGGGAGTGTCGGGCGAATGTCGGCTCAAGCGGGCTTTTTTGCGCGCACCCGCACTGCGCCGCCGTGCATGGGAACATCGCTGGTGGTGAGCAGGCCGGCGGGAAGGTCGCGGAACACGGCTGCCAGGCTCACCAGAAATTCCGACATCGCCGAACTGCGGCGCCACACCATCGCGATCCGACGGCTCGGCGCCGGCGCGCGGAACGGCAGCAGACGCAGATCCTGCGATGCGGCCACCGGAGGCTTGACCGCGAGGACCGGCAGCAGGGTGATGCCGACGTTCGCGGCCACCATCTGCCGCAGGGTTTCCAGCGAGGTCGCGCGGAATCCGGTTTTCTCGACGGCGCCGGCGAGGTGGCACACGTCCAGCGCCTGATCGCGCAGGCAGTGGCCGTCTTCGAGCAGCAGCAGGCTTTCGTGCGCCAGATCCTGCATCGTCAGGGTCTTGCTCGCCGCAAGTGCGTGCGACTGCGGCACCGCCAGCATGAACGGTTCCTCGAACAGCAGCTCGATGTGCAGTTGGTCGTCGTGCAGCGGCAGCGCAAGGATGCCGACATCCAGCTTGCCCTCGCGCAGCTGGCGCAGGATGACCTCGGTCTTTTCCTCGATCAGCAACAGTTCCAGCTGCGGGAAACGTTCGCGCACCCGCGACACCACGTGCGGCAACAGGTACGGCCCGAGCGTCGGAAAGATGCCCAGCCGCACCGCGCCGGCTTCCGGATTGCGGCTGCGGCGCGCGGCTTCCTTCATGTCCTCGACATCCGCGACGATCCGTCGCGCGCGTTCGGCCGCATCGCGCCCGGCGGGCGTCAGCATGATGTGGCGCGGCGCGCGCTCCACCAGCGAAACGCCCAGCTCGTCCTCCAGCTTTCTGATCTGCGTCGACAGCGTCGGCTGGCTGACGAAGCAGGCAGCCGCTGCGCGGCCGAAGTGTTTGTGCTCGGCAAGCGCTACCAGATACTTGAGGTCGCGCAGATTCATGAGGATCCCTTCATGGCATCTCGTTCCCGACTGCGGACTGCATCGCATTTAATGCCAACCCTGCGGCAAGGGCAATGACTGTCGCGCCGCGGTGATCGGGAAAACCGGTGAAGCCAAACGATACCGGCGATTCACGCATCGGCGAGCCTGTCGGTTATGACAGGCCGGTTCCAGGCTTCGAGGGATGGCGGCACTCGCGATGTCCGCGCGGATCGAGGCATCAGGCGGCTTGTGCTGTGCCGCTGGCGATGGGCGGCGCAGAGCTGCGGATGAGGTGATCGAACGCGCCGAGCGCTGCCTTCGAGCCCTCGCTCATCGCGATCACGATCTGCTTGTACGGCACGGTGGTGGCATCGCCGGCCGCGAAGACCCCGGGCAGCGACGTCTGGCCGCGCTCGTCGATCACGATTTCGCCGCGCGGCGACAGCGCAAGCGTGCCCTTCAGCCATTCGGTATTCGGCAGCAGACCGATCTGAACGAAGATGCCGTCCAGCGTCAGCGTGTGCGGCGTCTGCGTATCGCGATCCAGATAGGTCAGCGCAACGACTTTCCGGCCATCGCCCAGCACTTCGGTGGTCTGCGCGGACACGACGATGTCGACGTTCGTCAGACTGCGCAGCTTGCGCTGAAGCACTTCATCGGCGCGCAGCGTGCCGTCGAATTCGATCAGCGTGACGTGGGCGACGATACCGGCAAGATCGATCGCCGCTTCCGCGCCCGAATTGCCGCCGCCGATCACCGCCACGCGCTTGCCTTTGTACAACGGGCCGTCGCAGTGCGGGCAATAGGCCACGCCCTTGTTGCGGTATTCGTTTTCGCCGGGCACATCCATCTGCCGCCAGCGCGCGCCGGTCGCCAGAATCACCGATTTCGATTTCAGCGAGGCGCCACTGGCGAGCTTCACTTCGATCAGACCATCACTGCCTGCGGGCAACAGCTGCTCCGCACGCTGCAGATGCATGATGTCGACGTCGTAGTCGCGCACGTGGCGCTCCATCGCCGCAGCCAGCTTGGGGCCCTCGGTTTCCGGCACCGAAACGAAATTCTCGATCGCCATCGTGTCCATCACCTGGCCGCCGAAACGCTCCACGGCGATGCCGGTGCGGATGCCCTTGCGCGCCGCATAGATCGCCGCTGCCGCGCCAGCTGGGCCGCCACCGACGATCAGCATGTCGAAGGCGTCTTTCGCGTCGATCTTCGCCGTCTCGCGCGCCGTCGAACCGGTGTCGAGCTTGGCCAGGATGTCCTCGACGCTCATGCGTCCCGCGCCGAAGGGCTCGCCGTTGAGGAAGATCATCGGCACCGACATCACCTGGCGCGCATCCACTTCGTCCTGGAACAGCGCGCCGTCGATCGCCACATGCTGGATCTTCGGATTAAGCACGCTCATCAGATTCAACGCCTGCACCACGTCGGGGCAGTTCTGGCAGCTGAGCGAAAAATAGGTTTCGAAAACATAATCGGCGTCCAGCGCGCGGATCTGTCCGATCGTCTCCTGCGCCAGTTTCGACGGATGCCCGCCCACCTGCAGCAGCGCCAGTACCAGCGAGGTGAATTCGTGGCCCATCGGAATGCCTGCGAAGCGCAGCGAGATGGATTCGCCGGGCGTGGACAGCGCGAACGAAGGCACCCGGTCGCCGCGTTCGGGCGAGGCGTCTTCGCGCAGCGTGACCTTGTCTGACAGCTGCGTGAGCTCCTGCAGCAGTTCGCGCAATTCAAGCGATTTGGCGCCGCCGTCGAGCGCGGCGGTGATGACGACCGGCCGGGTGAGCTTCTGCAGATAGCCCTGCAGCTGGGTGTTCAGATCGGAATCGAGCATGACGGAATGCCTTGGCTGATGTGGGGGAAAACTGCGTTTGCAGCAGCGTCCAGCCGCAACGGACCGGCCGGCGGAGGGGCGCGAAAAAGGATGCGGTGCGAGCCGCTGCTGCAAACAAAGTGGTGGCGCGTTCTATCTGCTGCCCAGAACCCCGGCGAAGCGTTGGCTGCGCCGGGGGTGATGCGGACCTTGCTGGGGCTCGTGCAGAGCGCCGGGTCGCGATGCTTCAGATCTTGCCGACCAGGTCCAGCGAGGGCTTCAACGTTTGCGCGCCTTCCTTCCACTTCGCCGGGCAGACCTGGCCCGGGTTTGCGGCGACGAACTGCGCGGCAGTGAGCTTGCGCAGGGTCTCGGACACATCGCGGGCAATGGCGTTGTCGTGGATTTCGAGGGTCTTGATCACGCCCTCAGGGTTGATGATGAAGGTGCCGCGCAGGGCCAGACCTTCTTCTTCGATGTGCACGCCGAACGCGCGGGTCAGCTGATGGGTGGGGTCGCCGACCAGCGGGAACTGCGACTTGCCCACCGCCGGTGAGGTCTCGTGCCACACCTTGTGCGAGAAGTGGGTGTCGGTGGTGACGATGTAAACCTCGGCGCCGGCTTTCTGAAATTCGGCGTAGTGGTTGGCAGCGTCTTCGACCTCGGTGGGGCAGTTGAAGGTGAACGCAGCCGGCATGAAGATCAGAACGGACCACTTGCCTTTCAGGCTTTCGTCCGAAACCTGGATGAACTCGCCGTTCTGGTAAGCCGTGGCGTTGAAGGGTTTGACCTGGGTGTTGATAAGGGACATCGGAAATTTCCTTGTGTGGGAGGGGTGGGCGAAAGATGGGGTCAATTGGAAGGGACGAAAGGGTAGAGGATCGCCGTCAATCAAGCCAATGAATTGATTGGTTCATATTGATAGCTTAGAACTATCGACAGGATCATTTCTCCCTGCCGCTTCGCGCTATATCTGAGCAGCGACCGTTTCGGCATGCAATGTTAAGCGCCTGTCGAAAATCACAGGTCTTGATAAAGCGCAGCCACTCGGATGAGGGCGGATGCGAAGCAGGAAACTGCCTATGGGTGTCGGCATCACATCAGCGGATTTCCCGGTCCCGCTCAGGGGAGGTCTACCACATTCGACAATTATCCATCTGCCTCTGAAGGAAATATTCAACAGATGTTCAAACGCTCGGACGCGTCAGTGCGACGTGCCGCCGTTCACGAAATCCCGGATGGCCGGCACCAGGGCTGGCACGCGGCCGGGCGCGCGCAGCCCCACCAAGGGCGACAGATGTCCGGCTTCGGGCAGCCAGACGAGCGTGGCGTTCACGCCGACGCCGCGCAGTTTGTCGGCCAGTTCCTGGCTGTCCTTGGCTTCCACGATGGCATCGGCGGTACCGTGGATCAACAGGAACGGCGGCTCGTCGCCGTCGACGAAATTCACCGCCTGCGCGCGCGGCCACAGCGCTTCTGCGCCGAAAACATCTTCATAGCCTGCGATGTCGAAGTCGTACGGGCCCGATAGGCCGATCACCCCGGCGAGATCGCGCGGCTTCAGACCGTGCGGCGCCAGATAGCGTGCGTCGGTGCCGATCAGCGCCGCGATCTGCGCACCGGCGGAATGCCCCGCGACGAACAGCCGCTGCGGGTCGCCGCCGTATTCGGCCACATGCTGTTGCGTCCATGCCACCGCAGCGGCGGCATCCTCCACGAAACCGGGAAACGTCGCGCGTGGAAACGTGCGGTAATCGGCAACGATGGCCAGCGTGCCCTGTTGCGCCAGCCGACGCCCGACAAACGCGTACTGCGCACGATTGCCGCGCCGCCAGCTGCCGCCGTACAGAAAGAGCACCACCGGAACGGCGCCCGTCGCTGATTCAGCGGGCCGATAGATATCCAGCGCGAGCGCGTGCTGAGGGTCGTAAACGACCGTGGCGGCCGGCGCAGATACGCCTAGATTGGCGATACCGAACCCCACGCTTTGACAGCCGGCCATCAGCCATGCAAACAGTGCCATCGTCAACGTGGTCAAGGGAAATGAGCGGGGCATGGGTGTCCTGGGTGGAGGGAAGATGGGCGGCGCTGCTGCATCAGCGGCTACGATAGCCATGATGATTACGACCTCACGCCACCGGCTGGATGCAGTGCTGCGCGACGCCGGCGCACGGATCGACAGTAACGACGCCCGTGCGCTGCTGGCGCATGCGCTGGCATGTCCGCCCGCGTGGCTGTTCGCACACGGCGACGACACCATCGACGAAGCCGCGCTGCATCGTTTCGAAGCCCTGCTCGCGCGCTGTGCGCAGGGCGAGCCGGTGGCCTATCTCATCGGCCGTCGCGGGTTCTGGTCGTTCGATCTGATGGTCTCGCCGCAAACGCTGATCCCGCGTCCGGAAACCGAGCTGCTGGTCGAACGGGCGCTGCAGCGGATCGGATCGGAACCGGGTCTGCGCATCGCCGACCTCGGCACCGGCAGCGGCGCGATCGCGCTGGCGCTGGCGCATGAGCGCCCGCACGCGCAGGTGATCGCAGTCGACGTGAGCGCAGGTGCGCTCGACATCGCGCGCGCCAATGCGCGTGAGCTGCGTCTGCACAACGTCGAATTCCGTCAGGGCGATTGGCTGCAGCCGCTGGCCGGCGAACGCTTCGATCTGATCGCCAGCAATCCGCCTTACATTGCGCTGGGTGATCCGCACTTGGATGCACTGCGCTATGAACCCGAACCGGCGCTGTCGTCGGGACGCGATGGTCTGGACGCGATCCGCATCATTATTCGTGATGCGCCCGCGCATCTGCACGCGGGCGGTTGGCTGCTGCTGGAGCACGGCTGCGACCAGGGCGGTGCAGTGCGTGCGCTGCTGCAGAGCGCCGGGTTCGAGGATGTCCAGACCCATCGCGATCTGGAAGACCGCGAGCGCGTGTCGTTGGGCCGTTGGCGGGTTGACGATGCACGCGTTGACCATGCAATGGCACACTATGCTTTGTCGGTGCCGCATCGGCCTGGAAAGGAGCTAGTCATGCCCGTAAACAACGAAGTGATATTGGCGTACGCCTTGCTGGGCGAAATGTATCGTGACGATTATTTTCCCGATGTGCTGGTCGACAAAGGCAAAGCCATCCTGCTTCGCCTGTGCGCAAAGATAGAGCAAGACACACCTGCTGATCTAGATGCGCTGTATGCGTTGACCCATGCCGCCACCGACGAATTCAACGCGCTGGCAGAAGAGTTCTACGAGCACGACAGCGAAATCGAAACCGCTGCGCGGGACTGCATCGGCACGGACTTCGCCTTTATCGCCAGCACCTACGGTTTTGAGGCCGACATCGAAGAATTGATCGCAACCCGGGACTGGTAACCCCCTCCCCGGGAGCCTGTTCATGATTTTTCGCACTCGCGAAAATCATGAACAGGCTCCGAGACCGGCGCGGTATGCATTCGCCGCCGGACCCCATCACGAATCGCTGAGACACGACATCACCATGCGCACGTTCTATCCAGATATCGAACCTTTCGACAGCGGCACACTGCAGGTCGACGACCGCCACACGCTGTACTACGAACAGTGCGGCAACCCGAACGGCAAGGCGGTGGTGATGCTGCACGGCGGCCCCGGCGCCGGCTGCAGTGCGAAGATGCGTCGTTTCCACGATGCATCGAAGTACCGCATCATCCTGTTCGATCAGCGCGGCAGCGGGCGCTCGACGCCGCATGCGGATCTGATCGGCAACACCACGTGGGCGCTGGTCGCCGACATTGAAATGCTGCGCGAGAAACTCGGCATCGAACGCTGGCAGGTGTTCGGGGGCTCCTGGGGCTCCACGCTCGCATTGGCCTATGCCGAAACTCATCCCGCGCGCGTCAGCGAGCTGGTGCTGCGCGGCATTTTCATGCTGCGCCGCTGGGAACTGGAGTGGTTCTATCAGGAAGGCGCATCGCGCCTGTTTCCCGATGCATGGGACCACTACCTGGCCGCGATTCCACCGGTCGAACGCCATGATCTGATTTCCGCATTTCATCGCCGCTTGACCAGCGACGACGAAGCCACGCGCCTCGCCGCCGCGCGCGCGTGGAGCGTATGGGAAGGCGCGACCAGCTTCCTGCACGTCGACGACGATTTCGTGAAAGGCCACGAAAACGCGCGCTTCGCGCTCGCCTTTGCCCGTATCGAAAACCATTATTTCGTCAACGGCGGTTTCTTCGAAGCGGACGATCAGCTGCTGCGCGACGCACACAGGATTGCCGACATCCCCGGCGTGATTGTCCACGGCCGCTACGATGTGGTCTGCCCGATCCAGAACGCGTGGGATCTGCACAAGGCATGGCCGAAATCGGAATTGCACATCTCGCCGACATCGGGCCATTCGGCGTATGAGCCGGAGAATGTGGATGCGCTGGTGCGTGCGACGGACAGTTTTGCGGCGTAATCCGCAACCCGGTGACGTAGGGTTGGGTGAGCGTAGCGATGCCCACCCTAAACATATGCGGCATAGCAGGCATCGAACGGGGCGGAAGAAAATCATCGCAAGCTGCATCAAGGCGCATTGGCGATCTATGGTGGGCATCGCTGCGCTCACCCCACCCCACGAGCTTACTGCATCCTGCCTGGATGCTATGGCTTAGCCGGCG
>JANOXT010000370.1:0-4566 GCA_031418555.1 Lysobacterales bacterium
TCTTGCTTCTGCGCCCAGCCTTCGATACGACCGGACGCGCGGCAAGGGCGGGTTAAAATCCGCTCTACGCGATGGCGCCGGGGATTGCGGCGCTGTGCCGGGAGCCGCATCCCCCACCGCACCCGGCACGTATCATCCCCACCATGCCCACACCACTCCGCGCCCTCACCACTCCCGCCACCGCACGGATCCGCGCGTGGGTGTTGGATGTGTTTCCGCGCGGGCGCAAGGCCGTAAGGCGCAATCGTAGGGCGGAAGCCGCGAAGCGGATTCCGCCATTGGCATGCGCAGATGGCTCGCGGCGGAATCACCTTCGGTGGTTCCGCCCTACGTCTACCGCAACCGGCGGCGCAGTGTCGTCGCCAGCATCCGCACCACGTGGGCATCCGCTTCGGTGAGCCCGCGCAGCAGCCAAACCGATAGCGGATAACCGATCGCGAACACCACGGTGCCGGCCAGCAGCCCGGACACCGGCGAGAGCGATCGCGCGATCGGAATGCAGCACAGCGCCGGCAGCAGTGCCGATGCCGAGATGCGAAGCAGCCGCGCCCATGGCATCCGGGTGCCGGAGAGGCGCATCGCAAGACGGATGGTCACCGCCGTTCCCGATACCGCCAGCACCATGGTCGAAAAGATCGCGCCGGTCAGGCCGAACGCATAGGTGCATGCGAAGGCGCCCGCCAGACGCAGCGCCGAGAACAGCAGGGTGAGCCGCATCAGCGCGGTCTGGCGGTCAGCGCTCATCAGAAAAGCAGTGGCGCCCTGGCCAAGCACGCCGGCCACGCGCGCGACCAGCAGCACGATGAGCACCGGTGCGGCCCCGGCATAGGCGTTGCCGTACAGCAGCTCCACCGCGTGTTCGGAAAACACCGCGCCCGCGGCGATCAGCGGCGCGCCCAGCACATACAGCCAGACGGTCATATCCACGAAGCGTCGGTTCGCTTCCTCCTGGCTGCGGCCCTGCGCGCTGGCCATCATCGGCAGCAGCTGTGCGCTGAGAATGCCGGGCAGCAGCAGCGCGACGCCGGATGCCACCGCATTGGCGACCTTGAACAGGCCGGCGTGCGCGGGATCGCTGAGCAGATTGAGCGACAGCAGTTCGATCTCGCTGTTGCCGATGGTGCCGAACACGGTGGTGAACGCGACCACGCGCAGGTGATGCCGCATCCGCGCTTCAAGTCCGGGAGACAGAACCGCTGCACTGTCGGTCGCGAGCCGCGCGAAGCGCGAAGCGCGCCACTGCGAGACCAGAAAAAACATCAGACTCGACAGGGTGTACACCACCACGAAGGCCGGCAGCGTCGCCGCTTGCGTCCAGGCCAGAATCACCAGCGCGAGATTGAAACTGGCGCCGATGACCGCAATCACCGCGGTCGACCGGAAATCCTGACTGCCTTTCAGCACCGCGATATTGAACATGTACGGCGCGCGAAACGCGACCGACAGCATCAACAGCCCGAGCAGCCACAGATCGACGCCCGGTGCGATGCGTCCGTGCGCGAACGTCAGGATCGCGCACAGCGCAGCGATCACGATCAGCAGCATGGTGCGCTGCATCCGCCGCAGGCGCTGCACCAGCAGCGCGGTGCTGTCGTTGCTGCCCATTGCCCGCAACTCGGCGATGAATTTGATCGCGCCCAGGGTGATGCCCGCATTGGCGACCACGATCGCGTTGGCCACCACCCACACCAGCAGACTGTAGATGCCCATATCCGCGGGCAGCAGCGTCCGCGCGATCACCACCGACGCGATCAGGCCGAACAGATATTCGATATACAGCGCGAACGACGAATATGCCGTGTTCGACAGCGTCCGGTGACTCATGTGTGTTCATCCCTGTGGGTCGTGCGTCCAGCGGAGTAGCGTCCGCGGACGACACGCCTTGCGAGTCCGGACTTCACCCGCATGGCCGTCTTTCCCCGTTGTCGTATCCGGGCGGACCCCGTCGCCGCCCACCGCGGCATGATACCCAAACCCATGCCCCGCATGGCCACGCCATCGCGAGGCATGCGAGAAGATGCATCAACTCGTGCTGTTCAGACGCATCGGCAAACGCTTTGTCGCCGCGATCGAACGCCACAGCCACTCCATCGGGCCGAATCGGAACCGACGCAGCCACCAATGACTTGCCGCTATCTGCGCACCGAACAATAAAGCCCATACCAGCAGCCGCGTCAGATAACCGCCGCCGCTGCCGATACCCAGACCAACGCCATAGAACAGCCCCAGGCACACCACGGTCTGGATCAGATAATGGCTGAGCGCCATCCGTCCGACCGGTGCGAGCAGCTGCAGCCAGCGCCGCCATGCCGGGCGCAAAAACAGCAGCGCGAAACCCGCGGCGTACGCCAGGCCCATGCCCAGCGGCCCGATGCGCCGCAGCAGCCGCAGCGCGAACTCGCCGATCCGGCCGCCCTGCAGCAGCGCATCAGTGAGCTGCGCGGCATCGATCCATTCGACCGCGATGACCGCCGCAAGGCCCACGCTGCCGCAGACGATGACGACCATGCGCAGCAGGCCGCGGTGCGCGGCGGGATCCTGCAGCAGGCCTTTGCGTCCGATCCAGTAACCCAGCAGGAGGCGCGCGAATACGAACGGCAGCACGCCCCACATCTCCAGCCACATCCAGTGCGCAACGGTCGCATTCTGACGCAGCGTGGCCGCAACATCGTTGCCGGAAAATATCGTGAACGCGCCGGCATACACGCGCGCCTGATCCGGCCAGCCGCCCGGCTTCAACCATTCGGCGATCGGCGCCAGCAGAAACCAGAGCAGGCCCAGACCCAAACCGCCGATGAGGAAGACCCAATCCGGCAGACGCCGCAGCGCGATCAAACCGAATGCCAGCACTGCATAGATCGTCAGGATGTCGCCCCACCAGAACAGATGCGCGTGGATCAGACCGATCGCCAGCAGCACCACCAGCCGGCGCACGATCGGCGCGATGCCCGCGCCCTTCGACTGCATCTGCTCCACCTGGATGGCGATGCCCGCACCGAACAGCAGCGAGAACAGGGTCAGCGCCTTGTCCTGCACCAAAATCTGCACAAACAGCCAAGCCCAGCGATCGAACCCCGCCGAAGGCAGCGCAGCGCGCGCGGCATCATCCATAAAGTAGTACAGCGAGAATCCGCCCAGATTCACCAGCAGCACACCGGCCAGCGCGAAGCCGCGCAGCGCGTCGATCAGCGCGAGGCGTTCGGTGCTGGGGCGGGCGACGATGGGAAGCGCTTCGCTGCGTGCAGTCATGCGGTGGTGTCTGGCGGCCAATCGGATCGCGCTAGTGTAGTGCTTCGAAAATAGTGAACACCTTCTTTGCGGTCTCGCGACCCGTGTCGCTTACGACACCTGTCGGGGGTGCAAGCACAGCGCTGTTCCCTCTCCCCGCGCTTCGCGTGGGGAGAGGGTGCTCGAAGGGTGGGTGAGGGGCGCTCTTCGCGACGCATTGCGGCTGCGTTCGCCCCTCATCCGGCGCTGCGCGCCACCTTTTGCCCGCTGTGCGGAGAGAAGTAACACCTCATCAGTGTCTTCAGCTAAATGCGAATCCCCGCCTGGCTCACGGCGAGAATCGAAATAAATCATATGGCTTTCAAACTCGCTCGAACAGCGTGAATCACTACATTAGGGACTCGGGTTTCCAGTGCGCACGCATCCTGTCGATACCGGTTGTCGCAGCCCGTGAGACGGACGCGGTGTACCAAGACGGACTTCGCCGGAGTTCGCCATGCCCATGCTCGCCTCACCGGACCGGGATGTCCCCACGCCCATCCATTCGCCACCCTCCAGCGATCTGCTTGCTGCACGTCTGCAGGACAAATATCCCGACCGCATTACCGGCGCCATCACCATTCCGGCGCGCACGGGCCGATACGCACCGTTCCCGGACGATCTGCCGAAGGCGCTGGCCGCTGCGCTGCGGGCGCGCGGCCTGACCCAGCTGTACAGCCATCAGGCCGAAGCCTGGGACGCCACGCAGCGCGGCGAAGATATCGTCGTGGTCACGCCCACCGCATCGGGCAAAACCCTGTGCTACACGCTGCCGGTGATCGCGGCGGCGCTCGGTCGACAATCCAAAGCGCTGTATCTGTTTCCCACCAAGGCGCTGGCGCAGGATCAGGTCGCCGAATTGTTGGAGTTGAACAAAGCCGGCGGCCTCGGCATCCGCGCTGCGACCTTCGACGGCGACACGCCCGGCGATCAGCGTCAGGCGATCCGCTTGAACGGCGACATCGTCGTCACCAATCCCGACATGCTGCATCAGGGCATCCTGCCGCATCACACCAAATGGGCGCAGCTGTTCGAGAACCTGCGCTACATCGTGATCGACGAAATCCACACCTATCGCGGCGTCTTCGGTTCGCATCTGGCGAATCTACTGCGGCGCCTGAAGCGGATCTGCGCGTTCTACGGCTCGACGCCTCAATTCATCCTGTGCTCGGCCACCATCGGCAATCCGAAGGCGCATGCGGAAGCGTTGATCGAGGAAGACGTCACGGCCATCACCGAAAGTGGCGCGCCGACCGGCGACAAGCACGTGCTGCTCTGGAACCCGCCCGTGGTCAATCC
>JANOXT010000371.1:0-10806 GCA_031418555.1 Lysobacterales bacterium
TGCATCGAGCGCAAAGCGCCCCTCATCCGGCCTTCGGCCACCTTCTCCCCGCTGTGCGGGGAGAAGGTGATTGGCGGCGCTGTGCGGGGAGAAGGGGATTGGCGGCGCTGTGCGGGGAGAATGCCTGTGCGGGGTGAAGCAGAGCGGCGGGCATGCGGTTTTATTCCTTCCCTCTGTGCGGGGAACGTGATGCGCGACATGGCGTCTTCTGCGAGAACCCCATTCACACCCGCAAAAAAAACAAAAGCCCAGCAGTGCCAGGCTTTATGTTCAACGCTATTTCGAGATTGTCGATACGGTCAGGGCGCTTCGCTCAGCTCCACCAGATACGTGGTGGTGCCGCCGCCGATATCGATCCGCCAGCCTTTGTTGTATTCGCTGGCGTCGGCTGCATTCCAGTTCTTCAGGGTGATGGTGGCGTTCGCCGGTTCCAGCACCCGTACTTTCAGCTTGCCGGCGATGACGGTGGTTCCGCTGACGATAGGCTGCACGGGTGTCTGCACCTGGAAGAACGCAGTGGTGCCGGCGGCCAAGGTGAAGTTGTCGCGTACGGTGAGCTTGCGCGCGGAGAAATCGAGATTGCGGGTCCATGCGCCGACTGCCGGGTTGCCGTTGTAGGCGGGCTTGAGGTTGGAAGTGACGGTCAGCGCACCGTTGGCGCCCGGGGTGACCGTCATCGTCGAGATGCTGTCGGCGCACTGGTGGACGATGCGATCGTTGGCGGGGCTGCCGCACTGCGCAGGGGCCGTGTTGGTGCGTTCGAAGCGCAGCATGTTGTGCACTTCGGTGCCCTGCTGGATGCCGCTATGGGTCCAGATGTTTTCGGTCACCGCCAACCAGTCGTTCGCGAACAGGGTGAACGCGCCCTGGTCCTGATGCGCATGGCTTTCGTTGTAAGGGCCGGCAACGTAGGACATCCACATCGCCGCGCGGTCCCAGCCGGTCCGTGCGAACAGATGGCCGGTGCCCGTGCCGTGGTAGTACAGCTCCGCCGGTGCGGCGCCGTTGGTGCCGGGCGGCAGCATGTCGTAGCGGAAGTTGGAGCCCTGACCCATCTGCTGCACGGAAATATTGTTGAGCCACCAGCTGGCGATGCGCTGCGCGGTCGCATCCTTGGTGAGATGGCGTGCTTCCAGCATCAGCCGGCGGTGGTAGTCGTAGATCTCGGGCACCGAATTGCGCGACTGGTCGCCCAGCGGGGCGAAGCGGTCGAGCGTCGGCACGGTGCCGTGCGTCCACCATTTGATGGTATTGGTCGCGTGGGCATTGGCATTGGCCAGATCGATACCGGTGGCGTCTCTCCACAGGCTGTAAAGATTGAACAGCCGCATCTGCGCGGTGCCATAGCCCGTGCCTTCAAGGCTGCCCCCGGTGGCAATCGTGCGGTAATAGGCTTCAAGTTTCGGCAGTTTGTTGGTCTGCAGAAAACTCATCCAAGTGGGGCTGCGCGAGGCCAGCGCCCAGGACATGGTCGCTTCCAGGAAGCTGTAGTGATAGTTGTTGCCGGGGTTGTCGATCGACCATCCGCTCCACGGTGCGGAGCGGGTGCCCCAGCGTGCGGTCTGGTAGTTCCAGACGTTCCAGATCGCCTGTTCGGCGTAGGCAGACCAGCGCTGGCGCTGGCTGGCGGTAAGCCGCGCATTGCAGGTATCGAAGGTCATCGCCACGTCGCCGATCATCGGCCCGACATCGAGATAGGAATCGCCCGCCACGTCCGGATTCTGGCCGGCCGCGATCGCGGTTTCGGCCTGGGAGACCTGCAGGTCGACCATGCCGATGGCGTGGGTGCAGTACTTCACGTCGCGGGTGATGCGGTACATCAGCGCCGAATCGCGGGCTTCGTACGCGTAGCCCGGGCTGCCGGCGAGGGCGTTGTCGGCCCAGGTGCGGAACCGCGTGTAGGCGGTTCGCGATGTATCGACATAGGTGAGATTCATCGGAATTTCCGATGCCTGCGCCGCCGTCGAACCGGACGTGGAGCGGGTGCGGCTGGCGACCGCGGCGCGTTGCCCGCCCTGGGCGCGTGCCTGCAATACCGGAGTTTCGCGCTCCTGCCAGGACCAGTGGGCGCGCAGTTCGCGCATCAGCCTGGTCGGGCCGGCGAGGGCGATGCCGGCAGTGGCGACGACGCCGACCACGATCAGCGCCTGGGTCAGACGATGGCGGGCGATGGGCGTTGCCGGCGAAGAAGAATGGGCGGTGCGGTGCGACAGGGGCATATCGAAGACTCTGCGTTCGTGTCCGTGGCGATAATGCGGTCGGTCGCGCCTCCTGATGCATCCCGTCCGGACCCGGGAGCAGCGCGCATAGTTGGTTGCCCAGACCTGAACGGAGCAACCTGAACAAAGTATGGCCTCGCAGGTGGGTGCGAAGTGTGACCAGGGGGGCGCTTGCGCGACCGATCAGAGTGAACTGTGAACCCCATCTAAGACTGGAGTCAGCCGGCGTTCAGTTTGAGACTGCTTCGAGCTCAATGACGTAAGTGTCTGTTCCGCCAGCGATATCCAGGCGCCAACCGCTGCGGAATTCTTCACTGTCCGTCGTCCGCCAGTCGAGTGCGCTGAGTCTGGCGTTGACCGGCTTGATCACCCGCAGCCTGAGCCGGCCCGCGACGGCGGTCTGGCCGTCGATCTTCGGCTCGACCGGCAGATTGAGCTGGAACACCGCCCGGAGATCTGGATCCATGGAGAACCGGTCATGCACCTGCAGTCTGCGTCCGGAGAAATCGAGCGTGCGGGTCCAGCGTCGCACTGGCGAATCTTCGCCGTAGGCGGCAGTCAGATCGGCATCGACATGGACGGCACCGTCGGCGCCGGGCGTCACCGTCATCGTTGAGATGCTGGGCCGGCGCTGATGCACGACGCTTGCGTCCGCGGTGCCGCGTTCGAAGCGGAGCACATTGTGGGTTTCGGTGCCCTGCTGGATGCCGCTGTGGGTCCAGATGTTTTCGGTGACGGTCAGCCAGTCCTTCGCGAACAGCGTGAAGCCGCCCTGTTCTTCGTGCGCATGGCTTTCGTTGAAGGGGCCGGCGACGAATGCCAGCCACAGCGCGTCTTCATCCCAAGCGCTGCGTGCGAACAGATGACCGGTGCCTTCGGCATGGTGGAATAGTGTATGCGGGGCGGGCGTATGCGGGGCGGGTGTATGCGGGGTGGACGCCTTGGCATCGCCTGCTGGCAGCAGATCGTAAAGGCTGTTGAAGCCGTTGCTCATCCGGGGGGGCGAGATGCGATGCAGCCACCAGGATGCCAGCCCCTGCGCTTCCGATCGCCTGCTCAGTGCGCGCGCCTCCAGCACCAGTCGGCGGTGGTAGTCGTAGAGTTCCGGAATGGAGCTGCGCGACTGGTCGCCGATCGGCGCGAAACGGTCCATCGTGGGTACCGTCGCATGCACCCAGTACGCGATGCTGTCGTCTACGTGCGTATTGGCGTTGGCGGTGTCCTCGCCGGTGGCGTCGCGCCACAGCCGGTAGATCGCGAACAGACGCATGTGCGCTGCGCCGTAGCCGGTGCCTTCCAAACTGCCGCCGCCCGGCAACGTGGCGAAATACGCCTGCAGCGCCGGTATTTTTTCTTCGTGCAGAAAACGCATCCAGTCGTTGCTGCCGCTGGCCAGCGCCCAGTACAGCGTCGCCTCGACGAAGCTGTAGTAGTAATTGTTGCCGGGATTGTCGACCGACCAGCCGGTCCACGGCCGCGGGCGTCCGCCCCAGTCCGCGCGCAGGTGGTGCCAGACATTCCACACCGCCTGTTCCGCGTAAGCGGACCAGCGCTTGCGTTTGGCGTCGTCGATCTGCGTTTTGCAGGTATCCAGGGTCATCGACAGCGCGGCGATGCGCGGGCCGACTTCCAGATACGAGTCGCCGGCGATGTCCGGCGCGTCGCCGCGGGCAATGGCGGCTTCTGCGTCCGCGACTTCGCGTTCGATCATGGTCACCGCCAGACCGCAGTATTTTTTCTGCGGATCCAAGCGATACAGCAGTGCGGCATCGTAGGCGGAGAAGGCATAGCCCGGTTCGCCTTCGACCGCGCTGTCGACCCAGCGTTGGAAGCGCGCAAATGCGGGAGATTTGCGATCGACATAACCCAGATCGAGCGGAATGCCTGGTTCGATCCGCGGCAGCGGCGCGCGCGGCACGGATGCGTGACCCGGATCTGCGCTGCCGATTGATGCCGCATGGGCATTCTGCTGCTGTCCGCAGGAGGTGGCCGATATCGACAACAGACAGACCAGCAGCGTGCGTGCGCGAAGTCGATGCAGTGCCGAGAGGCGCGCGACCGCCGCGTTGAACCTGGCAGCGTTCACGATGTCAGCGGTTGCGATAACTGATCGTCAGGCCAACGAGGGTCTGGTCCGCGCCCAGGCCGATGGCCGTACTGTCGCGCCGATAGCGGGCAAGCGAAAAGGTGCCGCTCCACTGTCTCGCCCACTCGTAGCGCACGTAGCCCGCGTAGCGTCGGGTTTCGTCCTGACGGCGCAGATTCACGTAATCGATGTGGGTCAGCGAAGTGGCGAAGCCCAGCCTCAGGTTGTGCCGCGCCCGCCAGCTCGCATCGATGCTTGTGCCGTAATCGTTCTGGTCGAACGTACCGATGTCTTCATAGCGACGGCGGCCGATATAGGGCGAAACGCCCAGCGTCCAGCGCGTCGCGGTGAAGGCATAGTCGGCGTTGAGCTGGCGCTCCAGATAGGGCGAGGCGTTGACGATGGTGTCGCCGGTGATGATCTCGGTCGGCAGTTCCGCGCCATCGTCGATGTTGGCCAGACTGTCGGCGGCAACATCGGAGAACTGGCTGCTGAAACGGGCGGCAAGGCGGTGTCCTGCGTTGGGCCGCCAGGTCAGTTCTGCGCGCAACAACGGGTCGGATCGCGTTCCAGCGAAGCCGGGCAGGTCGCGCCGGTAGTCGAGCTGCGAATAGCCCAGGTCTACCGCGATATCGAACCGGTTGAGCGTGCGCGAGTAGCGCGCGAACAGCTCCGAGCGCGAATAATCGCGCGCTGTCGCATCGTCTTCGAAATTCACGCGCTGGGTCTGCACGTTGAAGGCCAGACGACTGGTGGCGCTGAGCGGTTTGATCGCGCGCAGCGCCAGGTCGATGCGGTTGGAATTGAACTGGTCGGTGATCTCGGCATCGCTGCGCACGTAACGCAGTTCGGTCGTGCCTCGCCAATTTGCGCCCCACTTGAAGCTGAGGGTGGGGCCGGCCGACACGACGTTGACCTGCTGGCGGTTTCCAGGCGTATCCGCAGCCAGCGTATTGACCGGCTGCAGCGAGAGACTGTCGATCACACTGAAGCTGAGGCGCTCGGGAATCGCGACCCAGTTCAAGCGGCCGGTGATCGCGCTGTCGACGACATCGTCGAAGCGGCTGTCGCCGTAGCGGCGGTATTCGGCGCGGCCGCTGATGTGGGCCTGCACTGCGGAGGAATCCTGAGTAATCTCGAAGCCCACGCCCGGACGCACAACAGTCAGCGCGATCGGAGCGGTGGGCGTCAGCAGCACATTGTTGTCGCGTTCCGCAGCAAGATCGATGACGTAATCGATCCGCAGCGCGTACGCCGTATGCGGGCTGGCCGCCAGCACCAATGCGCCCAGCAGGGCATAGCCAAGTCGGTGGCGCAGCATGCGGCCTCCTGTCGCCATGGTTACGGGCGCTGGTTGAACACGACGCCGGCGAATTTCTCCGCCGGAAAACTGGCGACCGCCTTGTCGATGGCATCCGGTGCGACCTGTCCATAACCGACCACCAGCACCACCAGATCGGCAAGATCCGACAGGATTCTGGCGTCGGGCGAGCCCAGCACCGGGGAGCCGTCCAGAATCAGATGGCGATTGCCGTGATGGGTGCGCAGCGAGTCGATCAGCGCGCGCATCCGGAACGAGCTGAAGCTCTCGGCGGGGGTTTCGCGGATACGGCCGGCCGGGATCAACTGCAGGCGGGGGATGCCGGTGGGGTAAACGATGTCGCGCATCGCGATCTCGTCTTTCTCCAGAAAATCGATCAGACCGCCGCGGTCGGCGGCAACCTGCAGCGCATCGCCCTGTGCAGGATGGGTCGCATCGCAGTCGACCAAGAGCGCCTGCTTGGTGTCGTCGAACGCGAACGCTGCGGCGAGATTGCGTGCGACATAGCTGCCGCCGGAGCCGTGACGCACCGGCGCCACCAGCGTCACGAAATTGCTGCTGAGATTGTTGCCCAGCGCGAGCAGCCGGGTGCGCAGTTCGCGGAATGCGTCCGCATGCACGCGCACGGATTCCTGGCGATGGATCAGCCGGCGTTCTTCCAGCTGGCGTGTGGTCAGCGCGTGCTCCTGCCGCGTGGTGCTCAGTGCCTGCGGGTCGGCGTCGTGGCGGTCGTTCATGTCTTCATCTGCTTGTAGCCATAGACCAGACCATAGGCCAGCACGACCGCAAAGAGGATCGAGGCGCTGATCGCCATGCGCATGAATTCGCGGCGACGGTCGCGCCGCGTGCGATAGCGCGGCACCACGGTGAGCAGCGCATAGTGGCCCTGACGTTCGAGCTGGCGCGGCGAGCGCACGCGCGGGTCGAAGCGGACCAGCAGGAACAGCAGCCCGAGCGGTGCAACGACCGCAGCCGCCAGGCCGCCCAGCGCGAAATGCATGAAGCGCAGGCCGGTGGGACGTACCGGCATCTGCGCCGGATCCTGGATCCGCATGGTCAAGCCGCGACGTTCGCGGTCCATCTCCATCGACACCCGCGCGTTTTCGCGACGGCGCAGCATGTCCTGATAGATGTCGCGGTTGACTTCGTAATCGCGGGTGAGCTCGGCGAGCGTGCTTTCCGACGCGGCGATCCGACGGCTGCGGCCGAGTTCGTCGCCCAGCAGACCTTCGGATGCGCCCATCCGCGACTGGATCGCGGCGATTTCGCGGCGCGTATCCGCCAGCCGGCTGCGCAGTTCCTGATACAGCGGATTGACCCGCGCTTCAGAGGCCTCGTCGCCGGTGCGCGGCTGGGTACTGCGCAGCTCTTCCTGCCTCATCGTGTCTTGGATATCGGCCATCTGATGACGGACGCGGACTACGTCGGGATGTTTGTCGGTATAGCTCAGCAGCAGCGTGTCGAGCTTGTTCTGCAGATCGAGCAGCTGCGAGCGGTAGAGCGTCTCGCGGGTCTGCACCGCCGTCACCGCCGATTCGCCCGACAGCTGCGAAGACAGCGCTTGCTCGCGCGAGCGCAGCTCCATCAGATTCATTCGCGTCTGCTCGACCTGGGTACGCAGTGCGCCGATCCGCGTGCCGACATCGGTGGCGCTGCCGGGCTGCGCATCCGCGTTGTCGTAGCGATAGGCCTGCAGATTGTTTTCGGCCCCGGTCAACTTGTCGTGATAGTCGTTGACCTGTTTGTCGATGAATTCGTAGGCTTCGCGGCTTTCGCGCTCCTTGCTGGCCATGCTTTCTTCGATCAGCAGGTTCGCCATCGCGCCGGTAACTTTGTAGGCGCGCTCGGGATCGTTGTCGGTGTAGGTGATCTGGACCAGATCCTTGCGCGCGCTCTTGATCAGCGTGCGGTCGCGCAGTTGTTCGATCAGCCTGTCCTGCATCACCGCCGACGGTTTTTCCTCCATCCATCCGCCCACCGCCAGCAGCTGTCGCATGACCTTGGGGCTGAACACGACCTGCCGCGCCAGCCCGGCGCGATCCACCGCCTGGGTCGATACCGCGCGGTTTTCCAGCAAGGGCTGCAGGATGTCGCTTTCCTGCGCGAGTACGGACGTGGTGGACACGTATTTGCGCGGCAGCAGGAACAGTCCCACCAGCAGGGCGATCAGCGCAATCGTCGCGAAGATCGACGCCAGCACGATCTGATAGCGACGCGCTTCATGCAGCAGGATCGGAATCAACTCGCCCGGGGTAAGCGCCGCGGGTGCCGAAGCGCCGGCGCGCGGTGCCGCTGTGCGCCGTGCGGGGAGCGGGGCATTGCTCATCAGAACGTGCGCTCCGGCACCGTGATCACATCGCCGGGTGCAACCGGATAGTTGGTGCTCAGATCGCCGCGATTGAGGATGCGATCGAGTTTGATGTCGTAAGTGCGCACAGTCTGGCCGGATGTGCGGTGCAGCTCGGAGCGGTCGGGCGCTGCGAATTCGGTCAGCCCGCCCGCCGCCAGCACCGCGTCCAGTACGGTCATGCCCGCGCGGAACGGCACCGATACCGGCTGTCGCACCGCACCGGTCACGCGCACGCGGGACAGGTATTCGTGACTGCGCAGCTGGGTGAGGATCACCGCCACCTGCGGATCGCGCACATACGCCGAAAGTTTGTCCTGGATATCCTTGGCCACTTCCGGCGGCGTACGGCCGCCGGCGAGCACGTCGCCGATCAGCGGCACCGAGATCATCCCGTCCGGGCGAACCGGTACCGTGATCCCCAAATCCGGGTTACGCCATACCGCCACCTGGACCTGATCGTCCACACCGATCTTGTAGGCGTCCACCGCCTGGAGTTGCGTCGAATCCGCAGGCGGAGCGCCTGTCGTCTGCCCTCGGGTGCTGGCGCAGCTTGAAAGCATGAAAGTCAGTGCGAGCGACAGGCACAGCCCCCAGACGCATCGGATGGTAAGCATTTGGTCCCCCGGTTATTCCCTTGAATTGTAACGGGATTCGGCAAACTATGAGGCCAGTCACAAAAAGCGGATCGGTTGGCGCCAAAACGCGGGAGGCCGCATCTGCGGCCTCACGTTTGAACGCAAGCGGCCAGTTAAGGCCAGCCCATCGAATCAATTCTTCGGTTTAAGCGGCTTGGCCGGCTTCAGCTTCGCGGAAATCGCCGTGAAAGTCGCCTGATCCGAGGGCGACAGGTTCGGTCGGCCTGCAAACACGCCCATGGTGACGCCGCCGACGACGAAGTAGGTTTCGCCGGCCTCTATTTCGATGTTCAGCACGTCTTTCGCTTCCGAATGCACGACATAGGCATGAGTGCCCGGCTCGGCCACATGGACGAAAAAGCTGCCATTGCTGAGCTTTCCGAGCTCGGTTTCACCTTCACGCACCTTGTACCCGATGCCGCCTCCCACAAACTTGCTAGGCCGGAAAAAAACGATTTGTCCCTTGCCTTCTGGCGGCGGTGCGATGGCTTCGGGGAGCTCAGAAGCGGCTGCGGCAGTGGGGGCTGGCTGGGCAGCGGTCTGGGCAGCGGTCTGTTCGGCAGTTTCGGCAGTGGCGGGTTCAATGGCCGCAGTGGGCGCGGCAGCCGGTGCCGTGTCCTGAGCGGGTGCGAGAGTGGCGACCGTCCACAGGGCGCAGAACAGGATGGTCTTGGGCAGGAAGGGCATAGGCGTACTCCAGTCAATCACGGTGAGGGGGCGTCTTCGTTTTGGATCGGCTCGTCCTTGTTCATTTCCGTCGCTCGCGGGTGTCCGGTGTCATCCATCAAAGCGGTGGAGATCAATGGCAATTGCAGGGTCTCGCCGATCTTTGCGCTGACGATCGTGTCTGCGGGAATTTCGATGTTGCCGCCATGGATGAATGCGGCGAATACACCGATGGCGATGGAGACGCCGGCCACCATGCCGCTGCGGTTGGAACCGCTCGCACTGAGTTTCATTCCACGTAGTTTGATGCGTTTGCCCTGATAATCGAGATAGCGTGCAGCAAGAATCAACTCCGCCGCTTTGCCGGAAGCGCGCCCGGGTTCGACATGCACCACATCACCGACACCTTCCACTCCAGCCGGAAGCACGGTGCCTTCCGCTGCGCTCACGGGTGCATGCAGACGGATACGAAAACGATCGCCGCGTTTGAGTGTCATCGTATTGAGGACATCGGCGATCTCCAATTCCACCGGGCTGCCATCGAGTAGCGTGCAGCATCCGGAGGGGTCTGCGACGGGAGGTGGTATGGATTCTAAAGAACCAGGCGTCGCCTGCGTCTGGCTGAAGGATTCGGGCTGCTGTGCAGACGTAGGTGCTGGCTGCTGGGCGAATGCGCTTTGAACACAGCAGGCAACACACAGATGGAGCAGGCTGGAAGTCGCTGCGTATCGATACTTGGATGACATGAGATTCCCCTTGCCGGAGATTATCGCAAACGCATACCGCCCCGAAAACCCTCGCGCCGTGTCGAGTATTGGAGCCGGTGTATGCCGGGCGATGGCTTACCGGCCGTCGGTAGTGGCTTGACATGCAAGCCTACGCATGAAAAGTTAATTAGGTAATTACTTAATTAGTGAATTCTTATGGATCGCGTCTTCGAAGCGCTTGCTTCCACCGCCCGCCGCAAGATTCTTGCGTATCTCAACGAAGGCGAGCTGACCGCCGGTGAGATCGCGTGCCGCTTCGAATTCAGCAAACCGGCGCTGTCAGGACATTTGCGGATTCTTGAGGATGCCGGCCTGATCGCCCGCGAGAAGCGCGGGCAGTTCGTGTATTTCCGGCTGGTGCCGGACCGGCTTGCCAATACGGTGTTCGCCTGGGCTGCGGAGCTCTGCCCGGTGGCCGCACCGCTGAAACGCGAAAGCCGGCAGCGCGCCCGCGCACCCAAGACCCTCGACAGCACTCCGGCCGCCGCCGGTCCCGACGCGGAGTAGGGCGCAATGACCATGACGACTGCGGTCGCAACTTTTCCTTCCGTCCGCATCCCGTCGCGGTCCGATGGCCTGCCGGTGGACGTCGTGCTGGTCGCGCAGATCGGCATCGGTGCGGGCTCGGCGCTGATCGCGCAGACCGCAGCGCTGCAGCGCGGTCACGCGAGTTTTGTCGATGCGCTGGACGAGCCATCCGCGCGCATTGGCGATGCGGACTTCGCGCGTGGCGACGCCACCGCGCTCTACACCTTCACTGTC
>JANOXT010000372.1:0-2127 GCA_031418555.1 Lysobacterales bacterium
GGTTTCTCAACACACCACGCGCTGAGCTTGATCCGCGGCCTCGCCGGGCTGCACATCGTCGGCATGGATGTGGTCGAAGTCTCGCCGCCCTACGACCTCAGCGAACTGACTGCGCTGGCAGGCGCTTCGATCGCGCAGGAATTATTGGCCGCGTATGCAAGCCGGTTTCCTGACCGGCCGCCCGTGCCCGCCTGAGACCGATGCAGCGCGCAACGCTTCCTTCGTTATCGTCGACCGACATTCCCAGCCGTCTGCAGCTGCAGCCCGGCCCGTGGTCGACGGTCCTCGACGCACTGTGCGCGCGGTTTCCGGCGATTGATCGTGACACCTGGCGGTCGCGCTTCGCGCGTGGCCGCGTGCTCGACGCCAGCGGCGAAGCGCTGACTGTAGACGCGACGTTTCGGGTTGGCGCGGAGATCCGTTATTACCGGGAAGTCGAAGCCGAGCCGCGGCTGGCGGTGGAGGAATCGATTCTTCATGTCGATGCGCATTTGATCGTCATCGATAAGCCGCATTTTCTGCCGGTGACGCCCGGCGGTGTTTACGTCAACGAAACGCTGCTGGCGCGTCTGGTGAAACGCTTCGGCAATCACGACATCGTCCCGCTGCATCGGCTTGATCGGTTCACCGCCGGTGTGATGCTGTTTTCCAATCAGCCTGCGACGCGTTCGCGCTACCAGTCGCTGTTCCGTGATCGCGCGATCCACAAACGCTATGAAGCGATCGCGCCGCCGCTGCCGATGACGACATGGCCCATCGAACGCAGCACCCGACTGATACGCGGCGAACCTTTCTTCCGGACACAGGAAGTTGCGGGTGAGCCCAATGCAGTCACCCGCATCGATGTGATCGAACCTGGCGCCGGTGCATGGCGTTACGCACTTGAACCGATCACCGGAAGAAAACACCAGCTGCGCGTGCACATGGCCGCGCTGGGTGCGCCGATCCACAACGACCCGCTGTATCCACAGCTCGCCGAGCGGGCGCCCGACGACTTGAAGAAACCGCTCAAACTGCTGGCCAAATCGCTGATGTTCACCGATCCACTGGACGGATCGACACGGTTTTTCGAGAGCCGGCTGCGGCTTGATTAAGCAAGCTTTGTCATCCCGGACGCGGGCAAAGTCTGTGGAGAGATTTTCTGATGCTGTCGCAATGAAGCAGCAGGTCCCTCATGTTCGTTCGGGATGACAAGCGTACGGTCCTGATGACAGGATTTCAGCGGCTGCAACAGGCGACATTCACTTTGGCGCTTTCAGACGGCGCGTCATACCCAGGTACGTTGATCGCACCGCATCCGCGCCATAGGTGTCTTCAAGGCGCCGGATGATGAAATGGCCGCGCGCCATATCCTGATAATGCTGGATGAAAAGTGCGTTCACCGCCGCGCCGCTGGCAGCGCCGATCACCGGGACCAGCTGCGCAGCGAGCTTGTGGGTAATCACCACGCCGAAGCGCGACGCCACCGCTTCGATCAACTTGGCCAACCATGCGCCTGCTTTGCCTGCCGACACGCTTGATGCGCTCTGCCGGCCCGCGTGTACCGCTGCATTTTTTGTCAGCTGCGCCGCTGTCTGCTTCATGACTTCCTGCAGCATCGTGCGAGCGGCGTAGTAACCGGTGTCCGACGCATCGTCGCCTCGGCCCGGCCCGCCCAGCGCGAAGACTGCCACACAGTCCTGTGCGACCGTCGGATCCTGGAGCGAAAACCCTTCGCTGCGCGCAATGTCGGCGATCGAACGCATCATGATGGTGGTCGTCACCGGCAGCTCGATCATCAGGCCGGCAAACCCGAAGAAGCCGCCAGCGGCGCCGCTGGCTGCCGACATCCACGTATGCGAACGCGGCGACGCCGAGGCTTTGGGATCGTCGCGCAGACTGGTCAGCGCCATCCGCACCGATCTGGACAGCGCACCCTGCACTGCCGAATGGACGCGACGGCTAGCGCCTTCTGGAAGCGCATCGAGCGCAGATTCCAGCGGTTTGCCGACGATATTCATCAATTTTGCAACGATTGACGGGGATTCGAGCAGTGCGAACGCGCGCTCAAGCGCTTCGATGTCGTGCGGGTGATGTTCGATACGGTCCATAGCGGCCCTATCCTACGGGGGTTGATCGACATCATCA
>JANOXT010000373.1:0-7794 GCA_031418555.1 Lysobacterales bacterium
TGTCAAATAAGGTCAAAGCACATAATCGAATTGCGGGCGAAACGAAGGGTTGAGTTATCGCGAAGGGCCCCGGGTTGACCGGCTGCGCCGTTGAGAGCCGCTTCGCTCTACCCGGGCTACTTGAGTCGACGGGAGCAAGTAGGGTGGGGTGAGCGCAGCGATGCCCACCATCGGCGAAGAACCGGATCTCCCGGTCATCGCGCGCGTGCTGGAGAAACAGCCGGTTCTGTTTTGATATCGCCGCCGCATTGCACGAAGGTGGGCATCGCTGCGCTCACCCCACCCTACCGGCTCTCGTGGAAGCGATGCCGGTTTGCGGCCAGAGCGATCATGCGCTCCAATAGCCCATTGGTGGCGCATGTGGGCGGCTCGGGAATCGATGAAAACGTGGGTCTACTTTTTGCTGTGCGAGAACGATGCGCTATACACGGGCACCGCGATCGATCCGATGCGCAGGTTCAAGGATCACTGCGCGGGGCGTGGGGCGCGGTTTACGAAAATGCGCAAGCCCATTCGATTGCTTGGCGCATTCGTCTTCGAGAGCCGAGGCGAGGCGCTGTCGAACGAGTATCGGTTCAAGCGCATGCCCGTACTCGAAAAGCGTCGGCTCGCAGCGTTGGCATCAGAGGATCCCGCATGGCTTGATTACCTGACGCAGCAGGGAAAGTAATCACGGAGCGTAATGCCAGTCGGGTGAAAAATTGAACCTGAGCCCTTTTGGCGCTAATCTCCATCACAGATTCGCCAGTATTTGGCCGGAGGCTGCGATGTCACGAAGACCCTATGCCGGCTGGGCGCTGTGCTTGACCGCCGCAATCGCCAGCTTATCGATGCTTTCATGTGCAAGCATGGAACCCCAGCGCGAGACTTTGACGCGAGATCAGACGATGAAAGAAGGAGTCCAGCTTATGTTGGAAGAAATATACGCTTCCCAGAAACCTGTGCGTTTCGATCAGCTCGATGTTGCCGAGATCGTAATGCGGCATATTCCCTTGGGAACGGAAAAGAACGCCATCTCCACGTCATTCAGATCACTGGATTCGGCGAAGATCATCGAAGATTCTCCGGGGCGATTGGTCGTTCGCGATAACAGTGGGCAGGCCATGCTCGATCCAGACGCGCGATCGATCGTGATGACCTTCTCGTTCGATCTCAGCGAGAAGCTGGCCAAGGTGGAAGCAATCCACCTCAAGAATCAGTGAGGAGCGAGCCATGGACGAGAAAGAGAAATCAGTCGGGGAAGAGCGCATCGAAGTCGGATATCGCAATATCGGCTCAGCGCTAGGCAAGGACTATCATCACAAATACCTGCTCTATACCGACCGGGAAGGCAATCAGCAAACGATCAGCGGGTGGACAGGCGAGGCAGCGCCCGGGCTACCGTACGGCAAGATGCAGGTCGAAACCAATTTGCCCTATAACGCCGCCAACCCCGATCACCCAAGCAATCCCAGTGCCGCTGGACAGCGTCAATACCGCGAAGTGATCGCTACCGGCGCCGATCTGTCGCAGACGTGGCAGCGGATGGGTGCGGACGCGCAGAGTAAGGACAACCGCTACCCCTACGACCCGCTGTTGCAGAACTCCAATACGCTTGCGGACAGCGTGCTTCGCAGCGCCGGTTTGCCTGAACCCAAAAAAGACGGTTTCACCGATCATTTTGCGCCTGCGTCCGGGCGGACGCTGGATGAAAAAATCGAACCCAAGGTACCAGGACTCGGTAATTCCGGGCGCAGTTTCAGCGCAGTCGATCCATCATCGGAAACCCGTCAAGCCCATGTTATGCCGGTTAATATGGACGATATTCGAAACCCCGACCATCTTGGCCACACGCGCTATGTGCAAGCGCTTGCTGCGATCGAGCGCTCGCCGAACATTCCACCCGGGACGTTTACGGGCGACCGCCTGGAACAAACCGCGGCGAATCTGGCAGAGACCAGTCTCTCCGCCGCAAAACGGCCACAAGGCGGGCAAAACGAGGTCTTGGAACGGATCGATTTTGCACTGTTCAACAAACCACGCGACGGGTTGATCGCTGGACAGGGTGATTTCAACAATTCAGCAACGGCGAGACTTGCCTTACTGCCCGCCGAGCAGGACAACGCTACGAATTTGACGATAGCATCGCAGAAGGTACACCACACCCTGGAACACATGCAGGTGCAGAGCACAGACATCGCCGCTCAATCGCAGAAGAAAACGCAGGAACAAGAAGGTCCGCGCATGGTGGTGTAAACGAGCGCTGCAAGCGATGCGGGTGCCCCGTATGGCTCCGCTGGAAAGCCCCCAACCCACAAGGATCGCAGGGTTGGCTTCATGTCCAATGCAATGAGGCGTCAATACCGGCAACAGCGCTCGTAACCCCGTGCTTGGTTCGATCACTTTACGACAGTAGATGACTTGTAATAGTGGTCGTGAAGCTCACCCTGCGCATACACTGATCACTTAGAAAACGGTGGTCACAGCGGACTTTGCCAGAACCCAGCGCCAGGCTGGATGAACACTGCGATGTCTACATGGAACTCTTAAACAGCGACAATCGCGGCAACGAATAGAGACCGGTTTCGTATCGATGCCACCACATGCAGTGCGTTGAAGCGCGGACATGCTTTGTTCACCTGGCTCTATTCGTTGTCTCACGCAACTTGAAATTATGTCTGGCGGGGCACGACTGTATTGAAAGAATTGCCCCGATGATGACGGAAGTAACACCCTGCGCATGCCCGACGATTCACTTCGGCAGCAGTTGAAATTCAAGCACGGCCAGGGCTTGCACGAACGAGTCCTGCACAACCGGCATCTCTGCGTAGGGCGTGGGATTGGTCAACCTTTCGCGCGCCAGCCGATCGCGGATTCTGGCTTGCTGGTCGGGCGGCAGCTCCGAGAGTAGATACGTCAGCACGGTATGAAGCGCTGCGACTCTGCCTTTAAGATCATCGTAATCGTCCATGGGGTCATCCTCATTGGTGGAGTGAGCCCGAGTATAGAACCGCCTGTGGCTTCCATTGGATTTCGAAATTGTGCACGATCGCTCTGTGCAGATTGCCCGACCCCATGCTGTACTCGGCATGTTGCTCGGATGCAACCTACCGCGTGAGTCAAGCCCATGCACTGATTCACTCATCCGGCAAGTGGCTTGAGCAAGCGCAGTGCAATTCCATCATTGGATCAGGAAAACGATTTTTTCATGCACAAAAAACGCCCGCCTCGCATGACCCCTGCAAGGTTTTCGTCTTGCGATGATGATGTTGCGCTGCGTTTCTTCCACTGTTTTTTGCTTCGTTCCTCGGCTAGCGCATGCCGCCGACACGCGGGATCTTGTTGAGATCATCGATCACCTGTCTGGGCGCGCGCAGACGGATCTGCACGGGAAAGGATTCCTGGACGACGACGTCCTTCACCACGCCGCTTTTTTCCAGCGCCATGACCTTGGTCAATACGGGGTCGGGAGATTCCGCACTGCCGATGATCAGCGCGGACTCCATCGGCGGAGAACTCGCGACTGGCGGTGTCTTGTCGAGGCCGCAAGCCGCCAATCCGATCAGCATCGCGATCAAAACTGTTTTCATTGATTGCTCCCTGCGCATCCACCAACGTCATGAAAAGACCGTGGCGCGCCATGATGCGGCACGCCACGGCAAGTAACAGGATCAACGATCAATTGGGATACGTGGAGATCCAGCTTTGAAGCGTGTTGTAAACGGTGCTGGTCAATCTGGTGCCGCAATTCTGCGACGAAGAGCCGGTGGTGTGGATGCCGCGGACATAGGCGCCGCCGCCGTCGGAGATACCGCTTCCGCTGTGTCCACCCGCGGTGTCGATGGTGTAGCACAGCCGGTACGAGCCGCTGGCCCACACGCCGCCGGAATTCGACCACATTGTGCCGAAAGGCTTGTCGCCCGGATAGCCGCTGATGGTGTGGGTGCCTCCCGAGTACACGCCCCAGCCGGAATTGCCGCCATGCGCCGGCGCGGCAAGCACGATCAGCGCGTAGTCGTAATTGCTGTCTCCGCTGCTGTGCCATGCGCTGGTGGTAATGGCGCGCGTCCAGGCCTGCGTGCCCCACGGCTCATAGCCGCCGTTCTGGGCCACGGTGAAGTTCAGGCTGGAATACCAGGTGCCGGCGCCGTTTGATACGCAATGGCCTGCGGTAAGCACATGCTACGGCGAAATGAGCGTGCCGGTGCAACCTACGGCGATCCGGCCGATGTGCCAATACGGCGCTGAGACGGTATTGCCGATCTGAAAACGATCGTCGGTGCCGATGACGACCCTTGGCATGAACCGGTCGCCGCCAGCGCGCATCGGAACCGTCGGCGGAGCGCCAAAGGACTTGGCGGAGCCTCCGAGTTTTTCGAAATCGCTGATGGCCTTTTCGAACAGGGCGACATCCTGTGGATCCATTTTCGATTCGTACAGACTGCCGTTTCGCGTGACCATGATCGCGCTCAGTCCGGCCGCTCTCTGCGCCACGGTCTCCAACCGGGCTGGGGCAAGCGCACCCTTTTCGGACGGCGCGCGCGTCACCAGGTTATCGCCATGGATGAACGTGGCTTTTCGGTCCAGTTTCTGGAAAAACGCATCGCTTGCCTGTGCTGCAGGCGCGATCGACGATGCGATCAAGAGGGTCAAACTCAGTACGTTCAGCTTCTTCATTGTCATTTCCTTGTCGATTCAACGACTGTGGTTCACGAGTATTCTCGCGCGGTCCCTCTGTCGGAACTGACAGGTCAAGCCTACCTGTCGACCGCGGTTGCAGCGTCCTGCTGCCCCGAAGTTTCCAACCGCCTCGATCAAACATCCGAAGCGCCCGCGTCGATTGCATGATGCCCGAACGCTCAATCCGGGACGTGGGCCTGGACAATCCAGGACACCTGTTGAATTGAAACGCCAGTCGACAGCAATACAGGCCATCGCGAAAAACGCGGAATATGAATCAGGACAGCGCCAGTGCAACGCAACTCCGTCATTGCAGCCACGAAACGATTTTTCCTATATCAAAAAAACGCCAAGTTGATTCATGTGGGTATCGTTTTCTGGCAATAGTGGCGGTGCGTTGATTTTTTCCCTACGCAATCTGCGCACGTGAATCGCGCGCGTGCCGGAACTTCGACAGGGCTTTGTAAATCTTGATGCGTGCGCGATTCAAGCCGCCTACCGGGGCGTGAGCGGGCAAGGCGTGGCCGGGCGAGAACATCAGCGATTCTGCGAGCGATTCGCGCTGCGCAGTGCGGAAGCGTTGCTTGGGAATGCGCAGCGTGGCGACTTTCAAAAACGGCGACGCCGTTTCGTCCCAGCGCGGTGCGGCGTCTTCGATGGGCATGCCGTCCTGGTGCAGCTGTACGCAGAGATCGAAGCTGGCTTCGTGCGCCTCCAGATGCTGCTGCATCGCATCGGTGAGGTAAGACTCACCGGGCGTTTTCGGCATGCGGCTGCGGTGCGGCGATGTAGGGATCAGCGAATACTTCACCGCGCGTGCGTTGCCGAAGCGGTAGGGCGTGGTGCTCCAGTATTGGATATCCAGCGGCGAGGTCGGGCGGATGCGCAGCGCAGCCAATCCCAGCAGCGCGCGCGCGTGTCCGCCCAACACGGATTTGGCGGCAAACAGCAATACAGAACTTTCGATGGTGTAGTACACCGCATCGCGGAAGAGCGCGACCGTGCCGAGAGGCATCGTCGGCGTGCTCAGCAGGACAAAGTCCTGGCCCAGCGGCGTTTCGTCTTTGCGCGTAGTACTTGGCGCCATGAGTTTGATGGCGAAGCCGCGCGCATCGCCGATCGCGTCCGACTGCGGTTTGCCGCTGGAATTGGAGGTGCGTACCCAGCATGCATATGTCTGCGGTTTGGCGAACAGCCCGACCCGCAGATGCTTGGGCAAACCGGCCTCCACTTCGAAGCGGGCGCGCAGCAGTCCGGTGGTTTTGGGATGCGCATCGCGACGGGTCTGGCCGGCCTCGTAATCGCGCGCCATCTTGCGGCGCAGGATATCGATCATCTCGGCGGTCATCGCCGCTTCGTCGGGTTCACGCGTTTCGAGTGATGTCAGCATGTTGCAGGCGGCGCGGTTTCACCCAATGCGACCGCCATCTCCAGATAAGTTCGATTTGAAGCATGATCTTACACAGACCCGCGCGAAAGACAGCGTCAGCCGAATCCATTGGGCTTTCAATCGGCGCTCATGCATGAAAGATCGTGCATTTCGCACACGATGAAAAGCCGCTGACTTGCCGATCGGACTTCACTGTCTATTGGCGAAGGCGTATCGATACTCGCCGCTCACTCTTGCTGGAGACTCCCATGATGTATTCGACCCATACTATGCATACCGGTGCTTTTCCGCGTCGCGCGCTATTGGTGGCTGGCCTGATCGCAGCCATGACGATTGCCGGTGTTGCCTCTGCACAGGACGGCATGACCAAGGCCCAGGTCAAATCCACACTGGAGGCGGCAGGTTATACGAAGATCAATGATGTGAAGTTCAAGGACGGCGCATGGAAAGCCGACGCGCGCAGTGCTGACGGCAACCGCGTCGATGTGCGCGTGGATGCCGCCACCGGCAAGGTGTATCCGGAGACCCAAGTCGCGAACCTGAGCAAGTCCGACGTCGAAGCCAAGCTGACCGTGGCCGGCTATGTCGGTATCCACGATCTGCGCTTCCGCAATGGCGTATGGGAAGCGGAAGCCGAAAACGACAGTGGTCAGGACTTCGAACTGCGCGTCGACGCCGCGACAGGTGCGATTATCGGCAAGCGCAAGGATTGAAGCCGCGCGACACGGGCGAGACGTTCATGTGGGTTGTAGTCGATGTCGCCCGGCTGCGTGTCGTTCAGACGCGGCTGGTGGTGTCGCCAGCGGCGTCTGGACATACGCTCAAGCTCGGCGAGCGGTAATATCCATCAACCCGTCATTTGCCCGAGGCTCCCATGCGCGTCACCCTGCTCGCTTTGGCCATGATCGGCTCAGGCCTGTCCGCCGCATCGATGGATGCGGCCGCTGCGGAAACTCGATGGCACGACAAAGCACGCGAACTTTTATCGCATGCGATTGCCGTGCCAACGGTCATCCATCGCGGCAAAGTGCCGGAGTTGGCGCACTATCTCGCCGGACAATATAAAGCCGCGGGTTGGGCGGCTGGCGACATTCATGTGCTGCCTTACGATGGCAAACCGGACGATCACACTGCAGCGCTGATCGTGCGTTGGCCGGCAGTGGGCAAGGCGGCCGCGAGACCCATCATGTTGATGGCGCATATGGACGTGGTGGAGGCGAAAGCGGAGGACTGGTCGGTGGATCCGTTCGCGCTGATGGAGAAAGACGGCTATCTCTACGGGCGCGGGACCAGCGACATCAAGCAGGGCGTCGTCGCAGTGACCACCGCGCTGCTGCAGCTGAAGGCGCAGGGTTTCAAGCCGAAGCGCGACATCATCGTGTTTTTTACCGGCGACGAGGAGACCGGCGGCAACGGCGCACTGCTGGGCGCGACCGAATGGAAACAGTGGCTGGACGTGGAGTATGGGCTTAATGCCGACGGCGGCGGCGGCGGATTTACGCCGATAGGCAAACCGATCGGTTTCACCTTTCAGACCGCCGAAAAGACCTATGCGGACTATGCGTTCATCGCGCGCAACTCTGGTGGACACAGCTCGAAGCCGCGGCCGGACAATGCGATCTATCAACTGTCCGATGCCATGACCCGCCTCGGGCAATATCGGTTCGAGCCGAAATTGAACGACACCACGCGCGCATACTTCGGCGAGCGTCAGAAAGGCGAAACCGGCGCATTGGGCGACGCGA
>JANOXT010000374.1:0-6064 GCA_031418555.1 Lysobacterales bacterium
GACATGAAAAAGGCCGGCGGAAAGGTGTTCGCGTATACCGCAGACCTCGCCGATATGGCCGACTGCGACCGCCTGGTCGCGCTGATCCTGAAAGAACACAGTCACGTCGATATTCTGATCAACAACGCGGGGCGTTCGATCCGGCGTTCGATCGAGCTGAGCTACGACCGCTTCCACGATTTCGAGCGCACCATGCAGCTGAACTATTTCGGCTGCCTGCGTCTGATCATGGGGGTGATGCCGACGATGATCCAGCGCCGCAAAGGGCACATCATCAATATCAGTTCGATCGGTGTCCTCGCCAGTTCGCCGCGGTTTTCGGCCTATGTCGCCTCGAAAGCGGCGCTGGATGCGTTCAGCCGCTGCGCGCAGGGCGAGCTGTCCGGCAAGGGCATCAGCTTCACCACCATCAATATGCCGCTGGTGCGCACACCGATGATCGCGCCCACCAAGATGTACGAAAGCGTGCCGACCCTGAGCCCGGACGAGGCTGCGGATCTGGTGGTCAGAGGCATCATCGAGAAGCCCAGCCGCATCGCGACCCGCCTTGGCATCTTCTCGGCGGTGCTGAATGCGGTCGCGCCAAAGGCCTATGAAGTGGTCATGAGCACCGCATTCGAGCTGTTCCCGGATTCGGCCGCCGCCAAGGGCGACAGGAAGGCGCTGAAGGAAGATCAGCCCAGCCAGGAGCAGATCGCGTTCGCTTCGCTGATGCGCGGCGTGCACTGGTAGCGCTTCCATCCCGGGTATATTCCGGAAACGCAAAAGGCAGCCGGAAGGCTGCCTTTTGTTTTTCTCATGGCCCGCGCTTGTCGCCGACATCAGGCAAAAAGAAACCCGCCTACCTGAAGCCGTGAGGGGAGGGGAGGGGAGCTACGGTCTTCGTTGCTGGTCGGCGGGTTGAACGGTGGCTTGAGACCACCAAAACGTATGTCTTCTGCGCGACGCGGGAGCGTCGATCTCTATATTCCAGACGTGATCACGCGGCGAAGTGGTTCAAGCCTTCGCTGCGCCCGGCTTGCGACCGCGCTTGGTCGGAGCCTTCACGGCCTTCGCCACTTTCTTCGCAGTCTTGCGCGGAGTTGCGGCCGGCTTGCCGCCCTGGCGACGCAGCTCTGCAGTCAGCGTTTCGACGCGGCTGCTGAGATCGTTGAGATCTTCGCGGCTCGGCACGCCAAGTTTGACGAGCGCACGCTGCACGCGGTCTTCAAAGACCTTTTCCAGCTTGTCCCAGGTGTCGGTGGCGCGCTCACGGGCCTGACCGACGCGGTTTTCGACCACGTCGCGGACCACTTCGGCGCGACCGCCGGCGAACTTGCGCATGGTCTGCTCCAGACCCATGCCTTCCTTCACCAGACCTTCAAACAGTTTGGTTCCCTCAGCCTGTGCGCGCGAGAACGCGCCAACGCCGGCCAGCCAGACTTGCTGCGCGGATTCGCTCAACGACTTTGAAAGATGTTCGGCCTGCGCTTTCGCATCGGCAGTCTTGGCGGTGGTTTTCTTTACAGTGGCTTTCTTGAACGTGGCCATGATGCCCTCCCAGCGGGTGCGTGATCGATTGCGCAGCAGAATGGGCGAGTTGTCTAGAGTATTCACACGAGGAGCGGAAGCGGCAATCGAGGCACTCGAAGCATAGTTATGTGTTCGCCGATGGCCGGTCACCCATTCATATCGTCTCAGCCGCGCTTGCGCTGTTTGAGCAGGTGCTCGGTCTCGTCCAATGCCCGACGCAGACGCGCGGTGGTGTCCGTGCTGCGCGGCGGGGCTTTGCCCATGCCGCTGAGCACCGTGCGGTGACGGTCTTCAAGGACATCATCGCGCAGACGAATGCCATGCGCGGCCAGCACCGGGCGCAGCGTTTCGGCGCGATTGCGCAGATCCTGCAGGGTGTTGCGATAACCCAGCTGACATACCCGGCGACGATTCGAAAAGCTGAACGCGTTGGTGAAAAACATCTCGCCGTCGTTGGAGTTGGGCTCGAAGATGAGCTGGTCGACATCCGGATACTGTTGGGCGTATTTCGCAAGCCCCACCTGCATCCGCGATTGCAGCAGGGTGCGGAAGGTCTGCGACATCACCGCAGGCAGGCCGCCCTGCCAGATCCGGTGCGGATCGACATCGCCGCGGCGACCGGCGTCGCTGTCCACCCGGGTCGAATCGAATGGCACCAACGGATTGATGCCGATCAGCAGATCGATTCCGCGCTCCAGCAGCACCGAGGCGTGCATGGTGCGGCGCAGCGCGCCGTCGACATAGTGACGCCCGCGCACTTCGACCGGCGGGTAAAGACCGGGCAGCGCGGCGCTGGCCTGCACGGCTTTCGAAATCGGAACATCCATCCAGTCCTTGCCGCCGAAGCGCACAGCTTCGCCGCTGTCCAGGTCGACTGCGACGACATACAGCTCTCGATCAAGCTCGCGGAAATCGTTGCTGCGTCCACCGCGGCTGAAGATGTCGCGCAGGAAACGCTCGACTTCGCTGTTGTCGAACAGTCCAGCGGGCACCAGACCGCCGAAGCGCAGGATGAGGTCCGACATCCGCGATTCGCGCGGGTTCAGCAGACTGGTCCACCATTCCAGGGTCAGTCTGGGCAGCGCTGAAGCGCGGCGCAGATATTCGAAGACCGCCGGGCGCAGGAAGGTTTCCGGCCGGAAACGTACGTCGTCGCTCTCGCCGGTGATGAAAACACGGCACATTTCGGTGGTCGACATGCGGTTCACCAGCCCGGCGGCAAGGAACGCGCCGCTGCTGACCCCGACATAGCAATCCATACGGGTCAGATCGATACCATCGAGCGCATCGTCCAGGGCGCGCAGCGCGCCCAGTTCGTACATCGCACCGATCGGACCGCCGCCTGCGATGGCCAGACCGATGCGTGCGGCGGATGGGGCAGGGTTGTTCGGCTTGCGTTTGCCCGATTTGGCTTTGACAGGTCGGCTGGCGGCGTGAAGTGAGAGCATGCAGTGGACACTTGGGGAACGCGCCGAGTGTAGCCGAAAGGTGTCTATCGGGCGTCCGCGCGATAGTCGACATTCGTACGAAGCGTGAGCGCCGCAGTTCAAGCCGTTGATTTTAAGCGAATGTTTTTGCCGGCAGATTCGCTTCTTCGCGCATCATCCTGAGCGGGCTTGCCGCGGGCACGCACCACACCGATGATTCACGCCAATGAAAACCGTCACTCCTGATCCCACTCACGGCCGCGCGCGGCTCGACAAACGCGCATTGAGCCTGCTGCTTGCCCGCAGACTGGCCTGGCATCAGGCGGTACACGATCCCGAACGCGAACCGCGCAACGCGTCGCGCTGGCTGCCTGAGCTGCGCCGCTGGCAGGCCGCGCGGCTGGCGGCGAGCTTCGAGGGCTTCCTGCTCGACCCGAAGCGCAAGGCCGCTGCGGAATTTTTTCTGACCGATCTCTACGGCGACCGGGATTTCAGCCGTCGCGATTCCGATATCGCAAGGGTTGCGGGAAAAATGCAGCGGCTGCTCCCGCAAGCGCTGTTGGAAACCCTGGCGGATGCGATTGAGCTGGGCGCCCTGAGTCACGCCTTCGACCTGCGCATGGCGGCAGCTTTGGAGCACCTGGCGCCGAAGCGGAAAATACTGGACGACGATTTGTATGCGCGTGCGTATCGCGAGGTGGGTCTGCCGCGACTGCGCGCGCATCAGGTCGATCTGATTGTGGTGTCCGGCTATGGCCTGGGTCATGCGCTGCGCACGCGCGGGGTCTCGACCCTGCTCAGTGTGCTGCGCGGTCCTGCGCGCGCCGCCGGATTCGGCGAGCTGCAGTCGTTTCTCGAGCGCGGGTTCGGGGCTTACGCCAAGCTCGACGATGTAGCCGCATTCATCGCCGATATCGAGCGCACAGAGCGCGAAATCGCGCGACGGCTGTTCGCCGACCATCCTGAGCCTTTCGCGGCGCTGCCGGATGTGTATCCGGGCCCACGGGCACGTCCCCAACCAATCCGCAAGCGATGAGAGATGACGGCGATTTGTTCAATATCGCCTTGAACGTTTCGAGATCCGATCCCGATCAGCTGAAGCGTTCGTCCAGCACGCGGCGGATTTCGCTTTCGATCGGGCCTTTGAAGGCCGAGACCATAAAGCCCAGTTTGGCGGTCACATGCAGGGATTTCGGCGCCAGCGCGATTTTTCCGTCCACGCCCGCGCGATTGAAATTCAGGGTGTCGCCGTCCCATGCATAGTCGAAATCGAAGCGTTCGGAGAGTTTCTGCGCCACTTCCTCGAGGGCTTTGCGCGCCTTCGCATGCGGCAGCGAGTGCGGATGGCGGATATCGATGGACATGGGCATCTCCCTTGAGGCTGGCAGGTATTGTGCGCACTGCCGGCCGCGGTTCCAAGGCCTGCGGCACTGAGCCATGATAAATTGCGGCCGGATGGAAGGTCTGAAACTGCGATTCCCCGAACACCACCACCCCGAAATGCCGCTCGGTGCGGGCGTTCACGCCATTGGCCGCATCGGCGACACCGTCGGTCTGGTGTCCGATCACGAAGCGCCTTCGATCCGTCTGTTCGTCGACCGCAGGGGCGTGTGGATGACCGTCGCCGACGGCGCGCGGGGTATCCACGTCAACGGCCGCCCTGTGCAGCGCATGGCGATGCTGCGGCTGGGGGATGCGATCTATCTCGACGGCGTCGAAATGCTGCTGGTGTCTTCGCGTACGGTCGAAGCGCTGCCGGACGCGCTGCGCTATGTGCCGGGGGAATTCCGCGGCGACTGCCGTGTGGTCGTGCGCGGCGTCGGCGGTCGCCATCATGGCCGCAGCTTCACGCTGGAAGCGCCGCGTCTGGTCGGCCGCAGCGACGAGGCCGATATCCGCATCGACGATCCGGCATTCGCCGAGCGCCATGCGCGGATCGAGATGATCGGCAACCAGGTCGTGCTGCGCGACCTGGGCAGCGGCGACGGCAGTATCGTCAACGGCGATACCGTGCGCGATGCGCTGCTGTCGCCGGGCGACCAGATCGTGTTCGATGTGCACCACCGGTTCGTGATCGAAGCGCCGGCCAGCAGCACCGTGATGCTGACCCGGGTCGCCCTCAATGATGATGATGCAGAAAACCCTGAGCCCGTCCGTGGGCAAGGACGCCGACTGCCGTGGCTGCTGCTGGCCGCTGCGCTGCTGGGGACTGCGATCACCGCATTGCTGCTGCTGGGCGGCAGCTGAGCTTAATATTCGGGCATCAGGGTCGTACTGGCTGATCAAACCGCTGACTATTCGCGAATTCTAGACAGTTCGGCTGTGCAGCCATTCGGTCGTTGAGAACCACTGCGCTGCTCCGCATGAAGACAGGAGGTTGGCTGAAGCCCGCTCGACCGGCCGGTATCAGCAAATGCTGTATCGGCACCGTGCGATCCTCCAAAAACATGCTGCGCTGCGGCATACTCCGAGGCCCCATTGTCCTCGGAACACAACGATGTCGCGCGCCTTCAACTTCAGTGCCGGTCCCGCCACCCTGCCTGAGAGCGTCCTGCGCCAGGCCCAGGATGAAATGCTGGAGTGGCGCGATTCGGGCGCGTCCATTGTCGAGCACAGCCATCGTGGCCCTGAATTCATCCAGGTCGCCGCCGAAGCCGAGGCCGATCTGCGCACGCTGATGTCGATTCCCGACGACTACGCCGTGCTGTTTCTCTCCGGCGGCGCGACCACCCAGCAGGCGCTGATCCCGCTCAACTTCGCCGCCCCCGGGCAGACGGTCGACTATGTGGTCAGCGGTCACTGGGGCAAGACTGCGATCAAGCAGGCCAAGCCGTATGTCGATGTGCGCACCGCCGCGACCAGCGAGGCCGGCGGCTTCCGCGATATCCCGGCGCGCGACACCTGGCAGCTGTCGGCCGATGCCGCTTATGTACACATCACCGCCAACGAAACCATTCACGGCGTGGAATTTCGCTACACGCCTGAGGTCGGCGATGTACCGCTGATCGCCGACTTCAGCTCCAGCATCGCTTCGGAGCCGGTCGACATCTCGAAATACGCCGTCATCTACGCCGGTGCGCAGAAAAATCTCGGTCCGGTCGGCATCACCGTCGTGATCGTGCGCC
>JANOXT010000375.1:0-7185 GCA_031418555.1 Lysobacterales bacterium
GCCCAGCATGCCGGGCGGGCACCAGCCGGCGCCCATCGTCGGCACGGTCTTGAGCACCCAATCGACGATGGAGTCGGACGGATTGAGCATCGCGAACTTCGACTTAGCCTCAGAGCCGCCACCCTTCGCAGCGACGATCACGTCGACCGTATTGCCCGGAACAACCTTCACGTTGACCACGCCGGGCGTGTTGTCTTTGGTGTTGATGCGCTTGCCGGCAGGATCGGCCAACACCGACGCGCGCAGCGTGTTGTCCGGATCGCTGTAGGCGCGCCGCACACCTTCATGCACCATGTCTTCAACGCCCATCGTGGCGTCGTCCCAACGCACGTCCATGCCGATCTCAAGAAAGACCGTGACGATGCCGGTGTCCTGACAGATCGGACGATGGCCCTCGGCGCACATCCGCGAGTTGATCAGAATCTGCGCGATCGCGTCTTTGGCGGCTGCGGACTCCTCGCGTTCGTAGGCCGCGGCCAGATTTTTGATGTAATCGACGGGATGGTAGTAGCTGATGTACTGCAGGCCGTCGGCGATGGACTGGATCAGGTCTTCCTGTTTGATCAAGACCGGGCGGCGGTCGGCGGGCATGACGGAGGGCATCGAAGAAGTGGTCACGGCGGTCGCGGTGGCTGGAAAGCGGTGATGTTAACAAGCACCGGGCGGCATGCCCCGGGCGCTGAACCGGCTTCGATCTTGCCTTGATCGGATCAGCGTCGGGGCGGTCGGTTAAAATGGCGCCCACATCTCCGCTGCAACCCTGCTCATGGCCTCCCCCTACGGCACCGAAACCGTGCTGGACGTCCGTCATTGGACCGACGATTACTTCAGCTTCACGACCACCCGCGACGACGGTTTCCGCTTCGACAACGGCCAGTTCGTGATGATCGGACTGGAAGTGCCGCAGGAAGACGGCAGCATCAAGCCGCTGATGCGGGCCTACTCCATCGCCAGCGCCAATTGGGAAGAGCAGCTCGAATTCTTCAGCATCAAGGTCCAGAACGGGCCGTTGACCTCGCGTCTGCAGCACATCGTACCCGGCGACACTTTGCTGATCGGGCGCAAACCCACCGGTACCCTGCTGATCTCGGACGTGCATCCGGGCCGCAATCTCTATCTGCTGTCCACCGGCACCGGTCTGGCGCCGTGGATGGCGGTGGTGAAAGATCCTGCGACCTACGAGCGCTTCGAGCGCGTGGTCATCTGCCATGGCGTGCGCGGCGAGCCGGATCTGGCCTATCGCGACTACATCGTCAACGAGTTGCCGCATCACGAGCTGCTGGGCGACGAGATCCGCGCCAAGCTGCTCTATTACCCGGCGGTCAGCCGGGGGGACTTCTGCTGGCACGGCGAACAGCAGCGGGGTCGGATCACCGATCTGCTGGACCATGGCCGCATGGCCGCCGACCTGGGCCTCGCGCCGCTGGATCCGAAGCACGACCGCGCCATGATCTGCGGCAGCCCGCAGATGCTGACCGACTTCCGGCGGATTCTGGACAGCCGCGGCTTCAGCGCTTCGCCGCGCATCGGCGTGGCCGGGGAATACGTCTTCGAGCGCGCGTTCGTCGACAAGTGAGCGCAGGTATCGGCACTGCCTCCATCGGCCGGATACGCTCGTAGTTGACGCTGTCTATGAATCTTTTGTGGAGAACGTCATGCGCGCATCGCTCGTCGCCGCTGCACTGGCCCTGTTGTTGACCCTCGCCGGCTGTCTGCCCGCCAGCGATCCCGGCAAGGCGATCCCGACGCTGTTGATCCCCGCCCGTCAGCCGGCGCAGCGTCTGGTGGTGGTGTTGCCGGGGCGCGCCGACGACCTGGATGCGCTGCGCCGCAGCGGCATGCCCGAAGCGATCCAGAGCGCGTGGCCGGATGCCGATGTGCTGCTGGCCGAAGTCACCCTCGGCTATTACATGCAGGGCCGCGTGGCCGAACGCCTGCATACCGAGGTGATCGCACCGGTGCGCGAACGCGGCGGCTACCGCGAAGTCTGGCTGGCCGGGGCTTCGATGGGCGGCATGGGCGTGCTGATGTACGACCAGTTGCATCCCGGTGAGATGGACGGACTGGTGCTGTTGGCGCCTTATCTGGGCGATGCCGAATTGCTGGGCCAGATGAGCGATGCCGGCGGCCTGGCGCAATGGGATGCAGGCCCGCCACAGACCATGAGCCCCGACAACTGGCAGCACGAGCTGTGGCGTCACATCCAGCGTTTGTCGCGCAACCCCGACCAAGCGCGGCGGGTGTGGCTGGCCTATGGCGATCGCGACCGGCTGCGCGCGTCGATGCCGATGCTGGTCCAGGCACTGCGACAAGATCAGGTGCTGGTACGTCAGGGCGGCCATACGTGGAATGTGTGGAGCCCGGCGATCGGCGAAGTGCTGCGACAGGTCGACGCGAAACGCGATCGGCTCCGGTAGAGCGGGCTTCAGCCCGCTGGTTTGTCTAAAGGGCAGCGGGCTGAGGCCCGCTGGTTTGTTAACGGGCAGCGGGCTGAAGCCCGCTCTACCCGTCGTCCGGCCCTTCGCTTCACTCGCCGTAATGCAGCCAGATCCGCGCGCGCATTTCATTGTCGAAGACGCGGCATTCGTAGCCGTGCTCGCGGCCCATGATCTCGCCCACTTCCATACGGCTGATCGCCGTGCCGCGGGCATCGACGTAGGCAATCCGGACCTTGGCGAAGCCCTGCCCTTCGACAGAGGAAAACAGCTTGCGCAGTTGCTCTTCCGGCGGGACCGCACCGAAGCTGTGATCGATCACCAGCAGCTGGCGCAGACCGGTCCGCTGCAGCTCTGCGCCGATCGCCCTGAACAGCGCGATCAGCGCATCGACGGTGTCGATCCACCCAGTGACCGTCGCCACCAGCCCGCTGCTCTCGGTGATCAAAGCCAGCTCGAAACGGGGATTGTCCGGATCGAACTCGGGTGGCATGGCCGCATCGTCCCTGTCGGCAGACATCATCCCAGTGCGGTTTCGATCTCTTGCTTCATCGACTCCGGCGTGTCCGTCGGCGCGTAGCGCTTGAGGACTTTGCCATCGCGTCCGACCAGGAATTTACTGAAATTCCATTTGATCGCGCCGATGCCCAGCAACCCGCCCTTCTCGTCTTTCAGCCATTTCCACAGCGGATGGGTCTTGCCGCCGTTGACGTCGACTTTCGCGAACATCGGAAAGCCGACGTCGTAGGTGAGCGTGCAGAAATTTTTGATCTCGGACTCGTCGCCGGGTTCCTGATGGCCGAACTGGTCGCACGGAAAGCCGAGCACCACCAGACCGCGATCGCGATACTGCTCCCACAGCGACTGCAGGCCCGTGTACTGCGGCGTGAACCCGCATTTCGATGCCACGTTGACCACCAGCAGCACCTTGCCGCTGTAGTCGGAAAGCGCCTTGTCATGGCCATCGATATCGATGGCGGAAAAATCGTAGGCGGTGGTCATGTCGGCGTCTCCTGATGGTTGCGATGCGTGGTTGCGCGTGCGTGCGGCTAAGGTGCGGCGGTGGGCTGCGGCGCTGACGGATCAATCCGCAGCGGCGCCGCGAACGGCTTGATGCCCAAGGCGTCATACACATCGCCGGGGTAGTAGGCGCTGCCGTTCTTGATCACCAGCGCGATGTTGCGGATATCGGAAATGTTTTTGGTCGGATCGCCGTCGACCAGGATCATATCGGCGCGCTTACCTACCGCGATCGAACCGCGGTCTTCGAGCACCCGCGAATACTTGGCGCCGTTCCAGGTCGCGACCTGCAGTGCCTGCGCCGGGGTCATGCCAGCCTTCACGTACAGCTCCAATTCGTGCTGCAGGGTGAAGCCTGCCAAACCGTCGGTACCGGCCAGGATCGGCACGCCGGCCCGGTACATGCGGCCGACGAAGTCGACCATCTTGTCGTAGGACTTGTTGTAGCGCGCAGCGGTAGCGTCGTCGGGAATGTCGAACTCGGCGGTCTTCAAACCGCGCTGCACGTCCGGCGGCATATGCTCGGCGACCGCCGCGAAAATCTGCGACACCTCACCCGGGCGCTGACGGATGAAATCGAAGGCGGACAGGGTTGGATCGATCGCGATCTGGTCGCGCGACAGACGGGCGATGAAATCCTGCATCGGCTTGGTATCGAAATTCATGTCGGCGACGCGCTTGGCCGGCAGATAGAAGCGCTCCAGCGTGCGGGTGTCGGTTTTGTCGTCGACCAGAAAATTCAGCAGCACCTGATTGATGTGCTGGATCTCGTCGTAACCGGCGTCCAGTGCGTCCTGCGCGCGCAGGAACACCGGGATATGTCCGCTCACGCGCATATCGCGGCTGTGCGCGTAAGCGATGGTGTCGCGGAGAATTTCTTTCGGAAACGAGTTGTAGATCTTGATCTGCGGATAGCCACGCTTGGCGTACCAGTCCACCGCCGTCTTGGCGCCAGCCAGATCGCTGACCACAAATCCATTCCGTGCCGACATCGGGCTTTCGCCCTCCAGGAAGCCGGCGGCAACGATGCTGGGCGACAGCCGCCGACCGGCGCGCTCGTCGGCCATCAGCTGCTGCAGGGTCGCGTTGTCGTTGCCCATGTCGCGGACGGTGGTCACGCCGGCGGCCAGATGCAAACCACCCTGCCATGCATCGATATGGCCATGCATGTCGAACAGGCCCGGCAGCAGCACGCGCCCGCCCGCATCGATAACCCGATCGGCGCTGGCGCGGCCCTGGCCACTCGCGGACACCGCGACTATGCGGCCGTTGGCGATCAGCAGATCGGAGGCCTCGCCCAGCGTCGCATTTTCGCTGTCGAACACACGGGCATTGCGGATCAGGGTCGTGCCGCGCAGCGGATGCGATAAACGCCGCTGCAGCTCGCCCAGTGCCTCGCCTTCAGCCAGTTTCTGGCGGGCTTCCAGCGCTTCGCCATTGGTCTGCCAACCGGCTTCGATCAGCTGCAGATAGCCCGGAACGATGAAGGCGAACATCCGCGGCTGCGGACCAACCGTCGCCCAGAAAAAGGTTGGCGTAAAACCCACGCCGGTCAGCATCACCAGCTGCACCTTGCGGGTCTCGGCGTCCTTCACCACGTCGACTTCGGTCACCGTGCGCATGGTCAGGGTGCCACTGGGAATGAGCGGCAGCTTGCCGTCGCTGCGCTGGCTCAGCGCGCTGAACGCCACCGCCAGACCCTGCGGCGAGCCGCCAAGCGGCGAGTACGCCGCGCCTGCGATCAATGGCTGTTCGCCGGCGTCGGAGGTCGACTTCCAGATGGCCATACCGTTTTCGACACGAAAACTTTCGTCAACCGGCGCACCGAAGGTGGACGTGCCCTTCACCGAATAGGTCGCGAACGTGCCGTCAGGCGCGAGGACATACTCCTCTTTCAACTCTGGCCCGCGGCCGTTGTCTTTGAAGATGAAATCGACCCGGGTCACACCATCGTCGCCGTGGACGACGGTCTGACGCCCGGCCTGTTTGCCGCCGTCGACCAGGGCGAGATATTCGATCGTTTCAGCGGCGCTGACGATGCCGGGCAGCAGGGCCAGCGTCGCGACGAGGCTAAGAAAACCACTGCGGTTCATGTCCATCTCCGGTTCGGAAAAGTGATCCTGCCCCCTGACAGGCTGGCCCCTTCGACGCGTTACTGCGCACTGCGGATACCAGATCGAAGTCTAGAGCCTGCGGAGCAGTTTTGCATCGACCGTTATTGGTCGGCAGACTGGAAAGACCGAAACGGCAAAAAACGCCTGTGCCTGACGCGGCATGAGGCATCGAGATGCCGGCTGCATCGACAACGAGCACGCCATGTGCTGGGAGCAACAGCGCGGGCATGCGGATGCAGCGCTGTAAACGGCCGATGCTACCCCTCAAACATCAGGAGGGAGACACCCATGCATGACGACCGACATCAGCACAGAACATCTTTTCGATCGATAGGCTTGGTTAACCGCCCAACGGCAGATAAACATCCTCGTCACTCCGCGATACAAAGACGATATATTCAGCCAGGCGTTAGCCGTGCGCCCCTAGCGTTCGCAGCGCGCCATTCCGGCGTCCGGAGTTCACCATGAATCGCCTCGCCGCTTCGATCTTCGCTATCGCTCTGGTCGCCGCTACCGGCACCGCTTCCGCACAGAGCGCCTCAACGCAGAACCAGCGGTATCCTGCGCAAGTCAATGATCGCTATGCGCAGACAAATAGCGGCTATTACGACGAAGCGCGGGTGATCCGCGTGGACCCGGTGTTGCAATCGGGCTATGGCTCGAACCAGACCGCTTCGGGCCGCTGCTACAGCGATGACAATGTCTATGCCGACAATGGTGACGATAATACTTACAGCAACCGCCGCTATGACGACCGCAACAACAGCCGTGGATACGACGACCGTCGTTACGATGACCGTTACCCCAACGCGCAGGGCAGCGAGACCGGCCGCAACGTCGCCACGGTGCTGGGCGGCATCGTCGGCGCCGCGCTTGGCAGCAAAGTGGGTGGCGGCTCAGCCCGTTATGCCACCGCAGCGGTTGGTTCGATGGTTGGCGGCATGGCCGGCCGCGGCATCTACGAGACCAGCCAGCGCAACCGTCAGCCCAAACCGCGCATCACGGTGTGCGACCCGGTCCGCGAAGGCAGCTACTCAAATACGGGCAGCAATGTCACCGCTTACGACGTGACCTACGAATATGCCGGCCGGGAATACGTCACCCGCACTGCATATCACCCCGGCGATCGCATCCGTGTCCGCGTGGATGTGCGTCCGGAATAAAAGCCTGCGTTGGCTGCGTGAACATAACGCAGCCATCAAATTCAGCAAGACGATCAAAGGGGCCGCAAGGCCCCTTTGATCGTTGCGGCATGCTCACATCGTCCAATAGGGTGCGCTTCAGCGCACTATCTTATGGCCGCCCATGAACAAACGGTGCGCGATACGCGCACCCTATGAAGGATTTCACATCTGTGAGCTGCACCGCAGGCCTCTATCGCGCATGATCTCCCTACTGCACGCGATGCCGAGCTTGGGTAAAGTGGAGATGGAGATGGGCTGCGCGGCACTTGCAGCGCATCCAGGCCATCGATAAGGACAGCAGGCGCCGCCGTAGCTGCGGGCACAGGGGGAACCATGACAACAACTGACACCACGAGCGGCACGCTCGTACCACAGCGGCCACACGGCCGCTCACTAAACGACTTTGGGGAGCTGAAACCGGCGGAAATACTG
>JANOXT010000376.1:0-1625 GCA_031418555.1 Lysobacterales bacterium
TACGGTGCGCGCGAATACAGCGAAGTCGAAGGCGTGATGAAAAAATGCACGCTCTGCGTCGACCGCATCTACAACGAACATCTGCTCGAAGAAGATCGCCAGCCCGCCTGCGTGCAGGCTTGCCCAACCAAGGCCCGTCACTTCGGCGACCTCGGCGATCCGGATTCGGATGTGTCGAAGCTTGTCGCCGAACGCGGCGGCGTGGCGCTGATGCCGGAACTGGGCTACGCGCCGGTCAACCGCTATCTGCCGCCAAGGCCGCGACGCGCTGGCGAGAACGAAACGATGGCGCCGCCGTCGACGTCGCAGGAATCGCTGGATACAGCACAGCTGTCGCCGATGCTGCGCTGGCTGGACAAGGTGCTGAGTCGATGATTCACGCAATACGTCACTTCGAAGCCATTGTCCGTCGCCATCCTTGGCGCAGCACCGCAGGTTTCGGATCGGCCTGGGCAGGCTTCCTGTCTTCCCGTCCATGCGGCCTGCGCGACTGTGTCGCGCAAGCAAGGGCAGCATGAACCCCGCCTTCTCCGTGCTGTTCTTCACTACGCTGTCCGGCACCGGTTTCGGCCTGTGGTTCTGGCTGGCGCTGCGCATCGCGGTGGGCGACAAGCCGGAATGGTTCGACGGCCTTGGCTGGATGTTCGGATTGATCGCCGGCGCGGTGTTGGTCGCGATCGGCGTCATCGCATCGCTGTGGCATCTGGGCAAACCTGCACGCGTCTGGCGCGCGTTTTCGCAATGGCGCAGTTCGTGGATGTCTCGCGAGGGCGTCTTCGCGATCGCGTGCTTCGTGTTGGCGGCCATGCTCTTCATCTTGATGTGGGTATCGGCAGGCGGATGGGCCACGCGTCTGGCCGCGGGCGTGCTGGCGATCGGCTGCGTTGCGGCGGTGTATTCGACCGCGATGATCTATGCCTCGCTCACGCCGATTCCCGCGTGGCGGCATCCGCTGGTGCCGGCGGTTTACCTGCTGTTTGCTGCGCTGGGCGGCGGTCTGCTGTTCGGCCCGTTCGCAGGCACCACCATCAACGAGCCGAACATCGTCGGCGCGGGTATCGTTATCGGCGCTGTCGCGCTGTGGCGGGTGAAGCGCCGCTACTGGCGCGATATCGACCGCGAGCCGCTGCCGCATACGCGCGGCGATGCGGTGGGTCTGCCGGGTCGCAACGTGTCGGTGTTCGAACGCCCACACACCGAAAGCAATTACCTCACCCGCGAAATGGGCTTCGTGGTCGCGCGCAAACATGCGAAAAAACTGCGCATGATCGCCGTCGTTCTGTTCGCGCTGATCCCCGCACTGTGCGCGCTGCCGCTGTGGCTGCTGCCGCACGGCGACGCGACGGCGCTGCTGTGGGTGGGCGCGGTGTCGTTCCAGCTGGGAGCCGTCGTCGAACGCTGGTTATTCTTCGCGGAAGCAAAGCACTTGGTCATGCTGTATTACTGAACGATCCGCGCCATGCTTTTGTAGGAGCGGCGCGAGCCGCGAAGCCCGCGCCGCCTCTGACGCGATGTCGCATGCTATCCGATACGCCATCAACAGGATTTCTTGATGACGGGTCATGTGTTGTCGGAAATGGTGCGGGTTTCGCGGCTGAAGCCGCTCCTACAAAAGCGTTCGTGCG
>JANOXT010000377.1:0-24575 GCA_031418555.1 Lysobacterales bacterium
CGAAACCGCCAAAGCCAACGGCATCGAACCCTACGTCTACCTGCGCCGCGTGTTCACCGATTTGCCGAACGCACAGCGCGTTGAGCAGGTCGAGGCATTGTTGCCATGGAACGTCAAGAGTGGGGTTGGTTAGGCGCTTACAGTTTTTTTGCTGAAGCGGCCTTCAGATCGCTGTTCTTTCAACGAGAGCGTGGCGAGCCTAAGCCTGTCCAACTCTCGTTTGCTTTAACATCAATGAAAACAGCTTGTAGCCGTTGAGACTTTCAAAAAATCATTGCAACAGTGGGAAAAACCGACTTTCAGCCTCTTTCCAATAGTTGATTGGAGCGACTTCTATTTACTAGAGCTTCGAAGAAAAGGCTGCAATCGCGGGCCAGCGCCCGCCCTACCGCAGCAGCATCAATCGAAGGTCTTGGCGTAACCCGTGTTCACCAGCATCTTCTGCAGCGGTTCGATGATGCGGACGTTGGCGGCGACGACCTGACGCGAGCCGGTGTCGATATGCATCGGGGACAGCGCGGCGCCGCGGAAATCGCACACCCGACCGCCAGCTTCGCGGACCAGCAGGACGCCTGCGGCGATGTCCCAGGCTTTCACGCCGGCCTCGAAATAGCCGTCGAAGCGGCTTGCCGCCACATAGGCCAGATCCAGCGCTGACGAGCCGCCGCGGCGGATGTCTTCGGCGTGCACCAGCATCGATTTGATGCAGTCGAGCTGGGCATCGACGCGCTTGCGCTCGCGCGGGGCGAAACCGGTGCCCAGCATCGCGCCCTGCAGTTCCTTGCGCTCTGAAACGCGGATGCGATGGCCGTTGAGCTGGGCGCCGCCGCCGCGGCTGGCGCTGAAGAGTTCGTTGCGCAGCGGGTCGAATACCACCGCATGCACGGGCTCGGCGGCTTCGCACAGTGCGATGGACACGCACCAGTGCGGGATCCCGTGGAGATAGTTGCTGGTGCCGTCGAGAGGATCGATGACCCAGGTGAAGCGGCTGGCGCCGCGATTGCCCTTCCGCTGTCCGCCTTCTTCGCCCAGCACGGCGTAATCGGGATGCGCGCGGCGCAGCTCTTTCACGATCGCTTCTTCTGCCAGGCCATCGATCTCGCTGGCGTAATCCATGCGGTCTTTCTCGATTACTTCGATCGCTTCGAGTCGGGTCAGATGTCGCAGCAGGATGTTGCCGCCGGCGCGAGCCGCCTTGATCATGACGTTGACAGCAGGCTGATGCATCGCGAACGACTCCGGGGCGCGGCCCTTGCGGGCGCGTAAGAAAAGCGGTGGCAGGGCAGGGGAAAAGAACAATGCGGTTCTGGACCGCGCGGCAGTTTAACATTGCCGCCATGTCCTCCGTCGTCATGCCCTCCGCTTCCCTGTCCCTGCCTTCAGAACGTCTGCGGATCGTGCTCGTCGGCACTCAGCACCCCGGCAACATCGGCTCGGCTGCGCGGGCGATGAAGACCATGGGCTTTTCGCGTCTGGTACTGGTGGCGCCCCTGCAGTTTCCGCATCCCGAGGCCTATGCGCTGGCGGCTGGTGCGAACGATGTGCTGGAGGCCGCCGTTAAGGTGGAGACGCTGGCCGAGGCGGTCGCCGATTGCCGGCTGGTCCTGGGCTGCACTGCCCGAAGCCGGCGGATCGCACTCGAAGAGCTGCATCCGCGTCAGGCGGCCGAGCGCGGGCGGCTTGCGGTCGTAGCCGGTGCCGAAGTCGCGCTGGTGTTCGGCCGTGAGCGGACCGGGCTGGAGAACGATGAACTGCAGCTCTGCCATGCGGCCGTGCACATCCCGGCCAATCCCGAATACAGCTCCTTGAATCTGGCGGCCGCAGTCCAGGTCTTGGCATACGAATTGCGTGTCAGCTGGTTCACGGACGCGGCAGAACCACAGGCGGTGTCCGTTGATGTGCCGCAGACGCAAACGCTTGGAAGCGAACCGCCCGCAACCCATGCCCAGCTTGAAGGCTTCTTTTCGCAATTGGCGGAGACCCTGGATGCCATCGATTTTCACAAGGGAAGGACGCCGGCGTCCGCACTGCGCAAATTCAGGCGCCTGTTCCTGCGCGCCGACCTCGACGCCCGCGATATCAGACTGTTGCGCGGCTTGCTGGCCGATGCCAAGCGTATGGCCGACATCGCCGAAGGCCGCCTGCCGCCGCCGCGTACGCGCTAGCGCAATGCCCATTTCCGGTCGCTCGCCGCAGGCCTCTGTGGCATACCCGCACGGTTCCCCAGCCGTCGTCGGCGCTCGCGACGCCCTGCGGGCGCGTTGACCTTGGGCCGTCTGTTTGCCCTGTTGGTAGCATTGTCGATGTTCGCCGGCGCGGTGCCGCGCGCGGCAGCGGTTGACGATCAGCGTCACATTCTGGTGCTTGGACGCATCAGCGACGACCCCAAGACCCATTACGAACAGCTCAAGCCGCTGCTCGATTACGTGGTGCCGCGCCTGGCTGATGTCGGGATCCGCGAGGGACGGGTGTTGATGGCGCGCGATGCCCAGCAGATGGCCAGCTACCTGAGGCGCGGCCAGGTCGACTGGGTGACCGAAACCGCAGGGACCGCGATGCTGTTGCAGCAGCGCGGCAACGCCCAGCCCCTGCTGCAGACCGAGCGCGATGGCGTCAGCCGCTACCGCACCGTTTTCTTCGTCCGCCGCGACAGCGGGCTGAAAGCGCTTGAAGACCTGCGCGGACGCAGCGTCGCGTTCCAGAACAACGCATCGACCAGCGCGTATTTCGTGCCGGCCATCGAGTTGTTGCGTCGAAAAATGTCGCTCAGTCTGCTGCTGTCGCCGATGGATAAACCCTCCGACGGCACGGTCGGCTATGTGTTCGCGCGCTCCGAATTGAACATCGGCGCCTGGGTGCACAAGCACTTGGTCGACGCCGGCACGATGAGCGATATCGACTGGAACAATCCGGCGCGGGTGCCGCCGTCCTTTCGCAAGGATCTCGAAGTCATCTACACCACAGAGCCGGTTCCCCGCGCGCTGGAGATGGTTCGCGGCGATCTGGACCCCAGAGTCCAGGCGCGGCTGCGCGAGGTGTTGATGGAAGCCGCCAGCGATCCGCGCGCGCGCGAAGCGCTGCAGTATTTTTTCCGCACCACCCGTTTCATACCGGTCGACGGCGATACCCGGCAGGTGCTTGAGCGCCTCCGCATCGGCGTTTCGCAGGTACGGGCGGACATCGAATGACACAGCCCGCATGAGCACGCTTCGATGAGCACGCTTCGATGAGGATCTTCGAAGGTCTCCACGCCAAATTCATGTCGGTCATCGGCCTGACCCTGGTGGTGATGCTGGCGGTGGTGGTCCTGATCTGGCAGCGCCAGACCTCGACCCAGGCCGAAGTGCTGCGCCTGAGCCGGGATGCGACCCGGACCCTGGTGTTCGACCGCCTGCGCCAGCGCGGTCAAGCCCAGGTGGCGCAGGCTGCGGATCTGCTGGTCAACCCGACCTATTATTTCGATCTGGATGCGATTGGCGTCACCACCCGCAGCATCCTGCACCAGTCCGACGTCAGTTATGTGCTGGTCTATGACGCCAAGGGCAGCATCATCCATGACGGCTCCGGCGACATCCCCAGTTTCGGACAGCTGATGCGCGATGCGCTAGCAAAGCAGATCGTGTCCGCCGACACGCCGCTGGTGCTGAGCACCGATGACGTGATGGATGTTTCCACGCCGATCAGGATCGGCGATCAGCGCCTCGGCGGCGTCCGCGTGGGTTATTCGCTGGTCAAGATCCGCGCTGAACAAGCCAACGTGAATCGCGAGATGACCAGCCGTCTGCGCGAGATCGGCAACCGTCATCTGGCGTGGATCGGGCTGTTGCTGATGATGCTGGTTTCACTGGCGGTGTTGGTCGGCATCGTGCTGCAGCGCACCTTGGTGCGCCCGATCCGTCAACTCGCCGATGCCGCACGCGCGATCGAAGCCGGTAATTTTTCCACCGCGCTGCCGGTGAACGGACGCAGGGATGAAGTCGGCACGCTGGTGCGCGCGTTCGCGCGGATGGCCGACAGCATCGAGCGTCACGACCGCGATATGCGCCGCATGGCATACACCGATTCGCTGACCGGTCTGGCCAACCGTCTGGCTTTCCGCGAAACCCTCGATCACCGGCTGATGCAGCTGCGCGGCGTGGGGCGTCAGCTCGCGCTGCTGTTCGCGGATATCGACGACTTCAAGCGGGTCAACGACACCCTCGGCCACGATGTCGGCGACGAAGTGCTGATCCAGTTCGCCAACCGTATCCGCGAGGCGGTGGAGCGCACCCGCGGCAGCGTCACCGAGCTGGCGCGCTTCGGCGGCGACGAGTTCGTCATCCTGCTGCACGGCGAAGGCGAACACGAGGATGTCCGCGCCAGCGCTGCGCAGCTTGCCGAGACATTGGTGGCGGAGTTGAGCCGGCCGATCGTGGTGCAGGAACGTCAGGTGTTCCTCGGCACATCGATCGGCGTGACCCTGTTTCCGGAGGATGCATCGGGCGCGACCATGCTGATGAAAAACGGCGATATCGCGATGTACCAGGCGAAGGTCGCCGGCAAGAACGGCTACCGTTTTTACAGCCGTGCGATGGATCAGGCGGTGACCCGCCGTGTCCGCATCGAACAGGATCTGCGCGGCGCCTGGGAGCGCGGCGAACTGACCCTTGCGTATCAGCCGATCTATCGCGTCTGCGACAAGGTGTTGATCGGTGCCGAAGCGCTGCTGCGCTGGCAGCATCCCGTACACGGCCACGTGGCGCCGTCGGTGTTTATCGATGTCGCCGAACAGAGCGGGTTGATCGAAACTATCGGTCCGGCGGTCATTCGCGCCGCCTGCAAGGATGCGGTGCGCTGGGGTCGGGATTCCGCCGGGGCCCATGATCTCTTTGTCTCGGTCAATGTATCCGCGCGGCAGCTGCGCAGCGGCGATTTCCGCGAACAGGTGCTGGAAGCCCTTTCCGACAGCGGTTTACCGCCGCGGCTGATGCATCTGGAGTTGACCGAAACCGCGGTGCTGGGCGACGAAGATCAGGCGCGTCGAATTCTGTCGAGCCTGCGCGACAACGGGGTCAAGATCTGGCTCGACGATTTCGGTACCGGATTCTCCGGTTTGAGCCATCTGCGTCGGGTGCCGGTGGATGGGGTGAAGATCGACCGCAGTTTCATCACCGATATGTTGCGCGATCCCGACGATCTGGCGCTGACCACCGCCATCATCGCGATGGCCCATTCGCTGGGAATGAACGTGGTCGCCGAAGGCGTCGAAAAGGAAGGGCAGTACGATCTGCTGCGCGCGCGAGGCTGCGACCTTGCGCAGGGCTACTGGCTTGGCCACCCGATGGTCATTCGCGATTTCACCGCGCTGATCCGCTGATCCGCCGCTAGCGGGCTCAGCCCGGGTGTGTCAGCCCAGGTTTTCGACCCAAGCCCAGAGCATCGCTGCGAGATTGCCGGACACCGATCCGAAGATATAGATCGCCACTGTGCCCGCGGCCCAGGCGATCAACATCAGCGCGCCGTCGCGCTCCAGCAGCGCCAGGGCGTAGAGCAGCAGCAGGGCCCCGAACAGGAAGTTGGTGAACGGAATCGGCAGCCCCAGCAATACGCCCAGCAGCACCAGCTGCAGACCGGTGAAAATCGTCGCCACCGGGTGGTCGATCACGGCGGTCACCCTCGGGCGGACCAGTGCTTCCAACCAGCGCAGCCAGCGGTCTGCGACGCGATCGAAGCGGATCAACGTGCTGCGCTGAGGGCCGCGGCGGGCGACAAAGCCGGGCAGCCAGGGTTTGCGCAGCAGCATCAGCAGGTGCAGCCCGACCAATACCACCAGCGGGCCGCTGAGCGCGCCGGCCACCCCGGGAATCGGAATGAACGCGGGAATGGTGGCGATGAACAGCAGCACGCCGAAGGTGCTGCGGCCGAGACCACCGATCAGATCGCGCAGCGCCAGATGATCGTCGGGGTCGCCGTCGCAGAGCGTATCGAGCACTGCGCGCATGCCAAGCGGCGCGGCGCGCCCGTTTTCGCTCAGGGGCTCAGGCGTCATCCGGCACGTCCGCGCTTTCGATGCGCATCAGCAGCAGCTTGTCGATGCGCGGACCGTCAAGATCCACCACTTCGATCCGCCAGTTCGACCACTCGAAGAATTCGCCAGTGGTGGGAATGCGGCCGAAGTGCGCGATCGCCATGCCAGCAGCGGTGTGATAGTCATGATCGTCCAGATGCGGTAGCCGCTGGCCGATGATCTCGCGCAGTTCGTCCACCGGCAGCGAGCCGTCCACCAGCAGCGAACCGTCCGCGCGTTCGATCACCAGCGCTTCGGAGTTCGGCGTTTCGCCCGACTGTAGCCGGCCCAGCACTGCGCCCATCAGGTCGTTCACTGTGACCATGCCGGTGACCTCGCCGTACTCATCTACAACCAACGCCAGCGACTGCTGTTCTTCGCGGAATATTTCCAGCAGTTTCAGGGCGTGGGTGGATTCGGAGACGAACACCGCCGGGCGCAGGGTCACGAACAGATCCGGTTCACGCTCCTGCAGACGGTCCAGCAGCGATTTCACTTCCAGCAGCCCCAGCACCTCGGCGTCGCTGTCGCGATAGACCGGATAGCGCGAGTACGGGGTTTCCTGCATTTCGGCCAGGTTGTCCAGAAACGGCGCGTTCGCATCCAGCCAGACAATCCGCGTACGCGGCGTCATCATGCTTTCGACCGTGCGATCGCCCAGACGCATCACCCGTTGCATCATGTTGCGCTCGTCGTCGTCGATCACGCCCTGCTCGTGGCCTTCGCTCACCAGCATATGGATCTCTTCTTCTGTGATCGTGTTTTCGTCGTGGTCGCCCATGCGCAGCAGGCGCATCACCCAGCGTGTGCACGTGGAGAGTGTGATCACGAAGGGTTTCGCCAGCGTGGCGAAGAAATGCATCGGAAAAGCCACCGCGACAGCGATTTTTTCGGGCCGCAGGGTGCCGATGCGCTTGGGTACCAGTTCGCCGATCAGACCGAAGACGAACAGCATGATGACGAAGCCGATCGCAAAGCCGATCTCTCCCGCATAGGGCGCAAGCAGTGGAATCTTCGCCAGCGGTTCCGCCAGACGGGGCCCCATGGACTCACCGCCGAAGTGGCCGATCATCAGGCTGAGCAGGCTGATCCACAGCTGCACGGCGGACAGGAAGCTCTCGGGATGGTTGGCCAGATCCAGCGCTTTGCGGGCCCGGGCGCTGTGCTGCGCCATCTGCTTGAGGCGGCTCTTGCGCGAGGTCAGCACCGCCATTTCCGACAGGGCGAAAAAAGCGTTGAAGAGGATCAGGGCAGCGACGACCAGCAGCTCAAGCATTGCAGAACGCCCCCGTGCGACGGGCCGTGACGCGGCTTGGTGGCGGGCCGGCGGGGCGGTTTCGACGATATGCGGGGCGCGCGGGCGTCGGAGGTTGCATCGGGGAAGCGATCACGGGGGTGGGCATCAGAAGGTACGGGGATCATAGCAGGCGGCCATTTCCGTCCCGATCGGGCTTTCGGGCGGCTGATCACACGCTGGCCGATGATGTGTGCGGCGTCGCGCATGCCACTGAACACAACGATTGGGCCGCGTTGATCTGATCGAAGCTCGCTATGGTGTAACTGCAGCCGATCGACGGCTTCGCGGCGGAGACCTCCTCGGCGACGATTCTCGTCGCGGCGGCGCATTTCGGTATGCCGGTCTCGACCACCCACAGCATGTCCACCGCGATCATGGGCGTGGGCTTCGGCAAGAATCCGCGCGCGCTCAAAATCAACGTGATCGAGCGGATCATCTGGGCGTGGATTCTGACGATTCCGGCCGCTGGCGGCGTGGCCTACGGTTTGTTCAAACTGTTCGAGGCGCTGGGCTGGACCTGAAGCGCGCGATACGCAATAAAGATAAAGCCCGCAGAGTGCGGGCTTTTGTTTGCCGGTCCAAGACGCGGATTCAGAGCAGATCGCCACCGGCGGACAGCGCCCGCTCAAGCTCGTCGCCCATCCCGCCGATCTCCAGGATCAGACGGTCGACTTCGGCCGGGTTGACGCTCTCGTACGGCCGGTTCTCGCACAGCTGCAGGTAGGGAACGCGATCGAGTTCGCCGATCGCCAGATAGCCGACGCGGCTTTCCCAGTTGAAGGCCAGTGCGCGGCGGCAGTCGATGCCGGTGGTCGGTGCGATGACGGTGCTGACCCGCAGATAGGTGCGGCCGTCGTCGTCTTCAAGTTCCGAAAGGAAGATCGCCTGATGGCGGCGGCCTTGGTCCAGCGAGAGTTCGACGCAGAGCACGTAGGGCTCCTGCATCGTGATCCGGAAGTCGCCGGAAGCGAGGTGACTGCGGATCTGTTCGAAGTTTTGCATGGGGAACTCGGGGGATAGCGTTGCATTATGCTAACCCTCCATGGACGCACTGTCTGCTGCCGAACGTATTCTCGCTGCGATCCGTGCGATTCCGCGCGGCGAAACCGCGGCGTATGGCGTCGTCGCCCAACGCGCTGGATTGCCCGGACGTGCGCGCCTGGTCGCACGGGTGCTGTCGCAGAACGACGATTCCACGTTGCCGTGGCATCGCGTGCTGCGTGCGGATGGACGCAGCGCGTTTCCGCCCGGTTCGTCGCAGTGCGAAGAGCAGTTGAAGCGTCTGCGCAGCGAAAGCGTGCGTGTCGACGATCATGGGCGCGTGCGCCCCGCGAAACGCGGAAAATCCCTCGATGAGGAAATCTGGGGCTGAGCATCGCATGCGATTGCCCGCGCTGCTTTCAAAGCACAATGCGCGCGGCTACCTTCGCAACCAACCTGCGACGCTCAGGCGTTCGCGTTTTGAAGGCAATACTTCGTGCTCCAATTCGCTGAGGAAACACAGGCTGCCGCCAACGGGCGGCACATCGATAGCCGTTTCGCCGGTGCTGTCGTTGTCGAAATAAACGCGCAGCGCACCGCCATCATCGTGGCCCCAGTCGGCATTGAGATAGGCCACCCACGAGACCACACGTGTCGGGCTGGCTGCAGGCGACACGCTGTCGCGGAAACGATCGCGATGGCGCGCGTAACCGCCGCCGGCCGGGTAAGCGGCATAGTGCGCTTCGCAATCGACCAGACCGAGGAACAGCGTACGGTTGAGAACTGTGCGGATCGCATCGAACTTCGCAAGAACCATTCTGGCTGGATCGCCGCAGCGCAGGTCTTCCAGCCAGCAGGTCGAGTCGGCGCGGATCGCGTTGCGCAGCGCGCGGTCGCCGCTGCGGCCGACCGCAGCCGCAGACAGACCGCCGATCGATTGCAGTTGGCGCAGATCGTCGCGCAGGGCCTTTCGCAGGACGACATCGGGCCAATCGGCGATCCAGCAGACGCCGTGGTCGCGCAGTGCATCGGCAAGCAGGGTGGGATCGCGCGAAAAATCGTCGGCGTCGAGGGCGGGCAGCGCGATCATCCCGGTATCATAGGCGCAACATCGATGGCTTCATGGCGCGATTGCCTCGATAGCGCGATCGCTCCCAGACACTCAACCGTTTCCTCTTCCCCCAAGGATCACGGATGTTCTCCAGAATCCCGCCGGTCACCAAGGCGCTGCTGATCGTCAATATCGCGATGTTCCTGCTGCAGCAGGTATTCGAGGAGCCCATGCTTGCGTGGCTCGGGCTGTGGCCGATCGTCCCCGGCGAGGGGTTGTTGTCGGGCGCGAGTCTGTTCATGCCCTGGCAGTTGCTGACCTACGCGTTTCTGCACGGCGACTCGATGCATCTGCTCTTCAACATGCTGGCGATGGTGATGTTCGGCGCACAGTTGGAGCATCTCTGGGGCAGTCGCCGCTATCTGGTTTATTTCGGCGTATGCGTGCTGGGCGCCGGTCTTTGCCAGCTGGCGCTCACCAGCGCGTCGGTCTCGCAGGGCGGTCCGATGTACCCCACGCTCGGCGCCTCCGGCGGCGTGTTCGGTCTGCTGTTGGGGTACGGCATGCTGTTCCCGAACCAGCGCGTGATGCTGTTGTTCCCGCCGATCCCGATGAAAGCGCGGACTCTCGTCATCGTCTACGGCGTGGTCGAGCTGTTGTTGGGTTTCACCGGTCTGCAGCCGGGTGTCGCCCATTTTGCGCATCTGGGAGGCATGCTGTTCGGCGGACTGCTGTTGCTGTACTGGCGCCGTCGACCGAAACCGCCCTCGTCTTCGGGGCGGGGATCGAGCCATCTGCGCGTGGTGAAATGAGGTTCGCGGCGCTGCGCGACGGTTGTCCGGGATTGGCTGGCGGCCACCAATCGGGCACGACGGCTGTGGTATGGTCCGGGTCGGCGTACGGAGCCTGGGGTCAGAGAGTGGTGGATCAAGCATGAAGTGGGACCCCTTCCTCGTCCTCGAGCAGCTTCTGATCCTGCTGGTGATCGCCAGTCAGATCTGGATCTCGATCAAGGTGATCATGTCCGCGGTCGGTGCCGAACAGTACGTTCGCATCATGTCGTTTTCGACCGGTTTCCTGGCTTTCCTGATCACCCGCGCCCTCGGCGTGACCTTTGCCGACATGATGCTGGCGACCCATTCCAGCGACAGTTCGTTCGGCATCATCGTGATCGGTGCGATCTTCCCTTTCCTCGTGGGAATTCTGATCTCCGAAGGCACGATCATCGCGCTCAAGCTGGGCACGCCCGTCCCGATCCGCATGTTGTTGCTGATGGCCTCATTCACGCTGTCGCAGGCGGCCTACACTAACTATGTCGCGCTGTATTCCAAGGTCACGTCTCTGGACAAGGCCTTTATTCCCAATCTTTCGTACTCGGTCGCGGTAGGCCTGTGGTTGACGTTCCGCTATCGCGATAAACATACGCCGACCGGTCCCACCTAAGGGGTACAGCAAGATCACCATAAAAAACCGGCGACCCTCAGAGCGCCGGTTTTTTGTTGCGATGCCTGCAACCATAGTGCGGGCGGTGCGATCGGTATTCGATCACCCCGACCGCGACACGATCACCACACGATCACCACCAGCCCCACCACGGCCACGGCGCCGGGCGGGCGATCACGTCGACGCGTTCGCGCACCGGCCACAGATAGACGACATCGGCAGCGAGCCGGGGGAAGCGGTAATCGTATTCGCCGATCTTGCGGTTTTCGTAGCCGTCGACGCGGCCGGTGAAAGTGACTTCGCGGGTTTCGGTGAACAGCGCGGGATCGTAGAAACCGCTGCGGCAGGCAATGAAGCGGCCGCGGGTGTCGTCGGCGGCCCAATAGGGACGGCCGGAAGCGTCGAGCCGGGTGGACAGCACTTCGAAGCAGGTGCGATCCGCCAGCGGCTCGGTGCGGACGATACGACCGCCCCAACGGACCACCGCGCCGGTGCTGTCCTGCTCGACCGCTTCGTGAGGAGAAACGGCGGCGAACTCGCCGCGCAGCGGTTTGGTCTGGGTGGCGCAGCCGGCGATGGCGACAGCCAGCGCGGCGATGATGAAAGTGCGAGGGTGCATGAGGGTCTCCGGAGAATTCAGAACATGGCCATCCATGTCGGGGTCGGCAAGCGCAACGCCGTCAAGGTCGATGCTGTCGCAGGTCGCGGATCAACCCCTCCGCCCCTCCGATGCCGCCATGTGCGCGAGCGTACCGCCAATCTACGAAACGTGCGCTGAGCCGGCGCAATGCGTCTGCCTGCGGACGCACAGTATGGACGCGCCCCACCCATTCGCCGACCGGTTCGTGCGGCGCGCGGCCAAGACCAAGCCGGCGATAACGCCGTTCCACACTGCGCCAAGCGCGCAGCACCGGGTCGCGTTCGCGTTCCTGCCGGGTGGTCAACCAGAAAATGCCGGCCATCGCCAGCACGGTTGCGATCACGAACAGCTGGATGAGTTTTGCGGAGCCCAAATCGGGCACGCCGAAGGATTCGAGCAGGCGGCGCTGGCGCCCAGCGTTGTAGCCAAGCACCAGATCGTTCCAGCTGCGGCGCATCCAGTCGCCGACATCGAAGATCGAGCCTAGTCCTGCGAAATCGCCGAGCGCGCCGGGTCTGCGATCGGCGATGGTGTCGTAGATACGCTCCGGTGCGACCGCAGCGGTCGGGTCCACGCGCACCCAGCCGCGCCCCTGCAGCCAGACTTCGGCCCAGGCATGCGCGTCTGAGCGACGTACCAGCCAATAATCGCCGACCGGATTGCGGTAGCCGCCGACGTAGCCGGTCACCACCCGCGCCGGGATGCCGGCCGAGCGCATCAGCACCACGAATGCGCCGCTGTAGTGTTCGCAGAAGCCTGCTTTCTCATCGAACAGAAATTCATCGACGGTATTGCGGCCCAGCAGCGGCGTATCCAGGGTGTAGGCGAATTCGGCGCGGATCCACGCCAGCGCACGTTTGACAATGGCCTGGTCGCTTGCGGCGCTGGGCGGGCCGGCGTCGTGTCGCCACGTGTCGGCCAGGGCGCGGGTGCGCGGGTTGTAGCCGGCCGGCAAACGCAGGGCGAGCCGCCGCAGAGCAGGGTGCAGATCAGTGTCCAGCGCTGCCGGCGGCGCCGAACGCATCCGCCAGCGGGTGATGCCGTTCAGCGGTTCGTCGCTGCGCAGGCTGAAGTCTTTGCCTAGCTGTGTGCCTGGCGGGGCTTCCAGCGGCAGTTCCAGCGCGACCAGCTGGCTGCGTTCGGTCGGTTCGATCTCCAGCAGGTAGTCGTAGCGTTTCGGCCCCGGCGTTGTCTTTGCGTTGCCGACCGACCGCGACCATTCCACGGCGGTCCACGTGCGGCCGTCGAAATCCCACAGCACCGGTCCACGCCAGTACATCTGCGAAGGTGGCGGCGCGTCGCCGGTGAACGTCGCTCGCAGCGCGGGGGTGTCGTCTGCGACCAGATCGATCCAGTCGCCCGGCGACATCCGGTCCGACAGCCCGGGGCGGGTCAGCGCGCGCTCCGGCACGCCCCACATCGGCACGCTGAAGCGCGGAAACAGCCAGAACACTACCAAGGCCAGCGGCAGACCGATGCCGATCATCCGCGCCACCACGCCGAAACGTCGCCAGGGTTTGCCCGGCGGCGACAGCTCGCCGACTTCGATTTCGGTCAGTTTCAACAGCGCCGCCAGCACTGTCACCGCCGCGATCAGCCCAGGGTCAGCGGCAGTGGGCCCTGATCCAGCAGAAAGGTCGCGAACGGCGCGAACAGCGCGAAGCCGAGCAGACTGCGGGCATCGCGCAGGGTGTGCATCTCGACCGGTTTCAGCGCCAGCATGGTCGCGAGGAGCGCGCAGCCGGTGTCGCGGCCGAAACGGAATTCGTAGCGGGTGAATACGATGCCCAGCAGCGCCACGATCAGCAGGAATCGCAGCCAGCCGGGCGCACGGCCATCGCGCGCTAGGAACGGAATGGCCAGCGCGACCGCGCCGATCCCGATCGCCAACATCGGCGGTACCTGCAGCAGCAAAGGCAGCAGACAGGCCGCTGCGGCTGCCAGCGTCCAGCGTCGGGCGAGCGGGTCCAATGGCGGTGCATGTTTTTCTCTCCCTCCCTTTCGCCTTTGGCGAAGTGGAGGGTTGGGGAGTGGCAAACGAGCGCCATCAGCCATCGTTCACCCCATCCCAATTTCTCCCTCCACTTTGCGCAAAGGGAGCAGAGAAGCCTTCCGGCATCAGCGCCAGCGCCTTCAGACAGGCATGCCGATGCACACTGCCCTGCGCCGGCCCCAGCGGCGGCTGGCCGGGCAGCATCAGCCGGTAGCGGCGACCGTCGCGTTCGGCTTCATCGACCCAGCGCGCAAGCCGGCGGATGCGGGCTTCGTAAGCCAACGCATTCAGTTGCCGCCAGTCCAGATCGATATCGGCGCCGAGCGGCTGCTCGTATTCGCGGACCAGCAGTTCGTCGCGCCGCGCCGAAGGTTTCCATGCGATCGCGCGACGTGAATCGCCGCGTCGATAGGTGCGGAGGTGATGCACATCGTCGCCGCTGGGATGCATGCGCGCGATCGCCTGATCGCCGCCGCCTTCGGGCAGCGGCGGACCATGCGCTTCCGGTGCCGGATAGACCAGCAGCGGCGCCTCCGGCCAGACATAGCTCCAGGCCACCACCACGCCCAGCGGGCGCGTTGTGGAGATGCGCAGCCGCTCCGGTTGCCGCCAGCCGCGATGCGAGGTGGGCAATTCGATCACCGCTTCGCCGGCGCCCTGCTGCAGCGAGAGAAACGCGGCATGATCGCCCGACACGATCCGCAGCCCGCGGCGCTCGCGCCCCGGTTCGGCGCGCGCGTGCACGCGCAGCTGCAGCGGTTTGCCGGCGCTGACCGGCTCTGCGCCCACGGCGGTGATGCACAACCCCGACAGCTGCAGATGCGCGGCGAACAAGCCCGTATGCACCGCGCCGCCCAGCATCAGCGCCAGCATCAGCGCCGGATTGTTGTTGTAGTTCAGCGCACCCAGCAGCATCGCCACCAGCAGCGCGGTGAAGAACAGGCCGAATCCGGTCGGCAGCACGTAGATCCGACGACGATCAAAGCTGACGGGCAGCGATTCCGGCGCGCGCGGTCTGATCCATCGTGCGGCGCGGCGTTCGATCCAAGTGCGGAAACCGGTTTCCTTCATTCGCCTCTCACCCTCGCTCGCTCTCCCCTCTCCCGCATGCGGAAGAGGGTGGCCAAAGGCCGGGTGAGGGGCATCAGTCCACCGCCACCGCATGCAGGATCGACTTCGCAAGCGCGGTGCCGTCGCCACCGTCGGCATCCGCGACAAGACGGTGCGCGGCCACTGCAATGAACAGGGTCTGCACATCTTCGGGCAGCGCATGCGCGCGGCCGAGCATCAGCGCATGCGCACGCGCTGCGCGCAGCAATGCCAGACCCGCGCGCGGCGACAGCCCGACGCGCACGCCGGGGTGGTGGCGGCTGCGTGCCATCAGCGTCTGCACGTAGGCGATCAGCGCTTCGCTGGCGTGCACGTCGTTGACCGCGCCGCGCAGTGCGCGCACGTCGTCGACGCTCAGCGCCGCTTCGCTGCGCGCGATCAGATCGCGGCGGTCGCTGCCGGACAGCAGCGCGCGTTCGGCATCGTCCGGTGGATAGCCCAGATGCAGGCGCAGCAAAAAGCGGTCGAGCTGCGAGTCGGGCAGGGGATAGGTGCCGGCCAGATCGACCGGATTCTGGGTCGCGATCACGAAAAACGGATCGGGCAGCGGATGGGTCGTGCCGTCGACCGTGACCTGATGTTCCGCCATTGCCTCCAGCAGTGCGCTCTGGGTACGCGGCGGCGCGCGGTTGATTTCATCGGCCAACAGCACTTGCGCGAACACCGGGCCTGGATGGAAGTGGAAACTGCGCGCCTGGGGGTCGAAAATCGAGACGCCGACGATATCCGAAGGCAGCAGGTCGGAAGTGAACTGCACGCGCTGGAAGCCCAGGCCCAGGCTCGCCGCCAGCGCGTGCGCCAGCGTGGTTTTGCCAAGGCCGGGCAAATCCTCGATCAGCACGTGCCCGTTGGAGAGCAGCGCGACGAACGCCAGACGCACCTCATGCGGCTTGCCCAGCACCAGCTGATTGACCTGCGCCTGCGCGCGTTTGAGGGCGTCCAGCTGCGCGTCGTTTAGCATGTGCGGGGTTCGAGGACTGGCGTCACGGGGTGCTCCAACCGGCGATGCGGATATTTTTTGGCAGTGTAACGAGACTACGCATTGAAACAGCAGGCGGATTCGGCGAAACGCATCTTCATCGCACTCTGGGCGATGGCGACGCTGTGCAAGTGCGTACTGGCGGCGCGGCTTCCTCTGTTCGTAGACGAAGTCTTTTATTGGCAGGAAGGCCAACATCCGGCGTGGGCATATTCGGATCTGCCTGCGTTGACCGCGTGGTTGACGCGCTTGGGCATCGAGTCCGGCGGCCACACTCCGCTTGGACTGCGCTGGCCTTTTCTGCTGATCGCCGCGCTGCTGCCGTGGTGGATCGCGGCGATCGCGCGGCGCGAAACCGGTGCCGATCACGCCTGGCATGCGGGCATGCTGGCGCTGTTGATGCCGCTGCTGGGTACGCTTGGCGTATTGGCTTTGCCTGACGTGCCCTTGGCGTTGGCGACGGTGCTGTGCCTGGATGCAGGCAGCCGTTTGATGCGCGGCGCGAGTTGGGCGGCGGTTGGCCTGCTCGCTGCGGGACTGATCATCGGTGGGCTTACCCACTACCGCTTTATCGCAGTGATCGGCGTCGGTTTCATGGTCATGCTGATGTTGCCCGAAGGCCGCCGCGCGCTGCGCGATCCAAAGGTATGGCTGGCGGTCGCATGCGGCGCGCTGGCATGGCTGCCGCTGTTGCTGTGGAATGTCGACAACGCCGATGCGGGCCTGCGTTTTCAGCTTGTCGATCGCCACCCATGGGCCTTCCATGTCGATGGGCTGCAGTTTCTGGCGGCGCAGGCACTGCTGGTCACGCCGCTGCTGTTGCTCGCGCTGCTGCGCGCAGGGATCGCGCAGCGCGATGCGGCATATCCGGCCGCCACACGTTATCTGGCCTGGTCGGGACTGCTGGTGCTGTCGGGATTTTTCGCGCTTGGTTTTTTTGCCGACAGCCAGCGCGTAAGTTTCCATTGGCCGCTGCCGGCGTATCTCGCGCTGCTGCCGCTGGCGCCATGGGTGTTGTCCCGATGGTCCCGATCAATGCGGCGTGCAGCCTGGGCGTTGTCAGCGCTGGGCCTCATCACCGGTCTGGCCTATTACGCGGCGGTGTCCTCGCCGGCGATGCGCGAACGCGCGGCGGCCAGCAAAGCCTATCCGTCGAACTTCGCTGGCTGGGATGTGCTGGCGCGCGAAGTGGCCGCGATGCGAGCACGCATGCGGCCCGATACGCGCATCGTCGCCGACAACTTCAAGATCGGCGCGGAGCTGGGGTTCACGCTGAATGACGCGGATATCCCTGTGCTCGATCATCCGCTGAATCGTCACCACGGCCGTGCACCGCAGCTGGCGCTGTGGGGGCTGCAGTACAACCGAGAGACCGATCGAAACGATGCGCCAGTGTTGCTGGTGGTGGGCGCGACCGACGTCAGCTATCGCGATCAATTGCGGCGCTATCACGACCTCTGCGCGATGGTCGGGCCGCTGCCGCCGCCAAGCGTGCTCAATATCGACCGTGGCCGCCAGCGGTTCCTGCTGTTCGCGCTGTCGCCGCAGCGTGCCGATGGCAGCTGCACGGCCCCGGCGATGGCATGGATCGATACGCCCTCTGCCGGCGAAGCGGTCGCGCATCGCTTCGCGCTGACGGGCTGGGCGTTCAAAGATGGCGTGGGCCTTGCGCGGGTCGAAGTCTTGATCGATGGCCAGTCGGTTGCAGAAGCCGGTTACGGCATCGATCGTCCGGAGGTTGCCGGCTTCTGGCAGAAGTGGCGCGACGGCGGCTCTACAGATCCGCAGCAGCCAAAGGTCGGCTTTCGCGCTGACATCGATCTTGGCGCGCGAGCGCCGGGCACTTATTGGTTGGGACTACGGTTGCATGGCCTCGATGGCAGCGTTGAAGACTGGCCCGAGCAGGCGGTCGAGCTGCGGTAGAGCGACGTTAGAACGGTCTGACCAGCCGTTCTAACGTTCACGGGATCAAAAAACCCGCCTCGCGCAGCAGCCGCGCAGTGGCGATCATCGGCAGACCGATCAACGCGGTCGGGTCGCGATTGTCGATCTCATCGAACAGGGCAATGCCCAGGCCTTCCGACTTGAAGCTGCCGGCGCAGTCCAGCGGCAGCTCGCGGGTGACATAACGCTCGATCTCCTCAGCTCCCAAGACGCGGAAGCGGACGGTGGTGATGTCGAGCGCACTACGCCGCTGCCCGGCAGGCCCTGCGAGACATACTGCGGTGAGGAAGCGCACCTCGCGGCCCGACATCGATCGCAACTGGGCGGTCGCGGCGGCGTGGTGGCCAGGTTTGCCCAGCGGATGGCCGTCGAGTTCGGCGACCTGATCGGAGCCGATCACCCAGGTTTCCGCGCGGTCATCGTCTGCAATACGGGCGAGGACATCCTCGGCTTTCGCCAGCGCAAGACGTTCGGCCAAAGCCTGCGGCGATTCGCCGGGCAGGGGAGCCTCGTCGGTGTCGGGTCGCGCCGTGGTGAAGGGCAGACCGAAACGTTCGAGCAGCGCGCGGCGGTAGGCCGACGTCGAAGCGAGTACCAGGCGCAGCATCGGTGCGTGGCTCAGACTTGCACGGTGCGGGCGCGCTCGACCAGCAACAACTGCTGGTCGATCCGGGTCCGCGCCTGTTCGATCGAGACGCGGATCTCGTCGAGTGTCTGGATCGAAGCGGTGTCCCCGTGCTGCTGCAGCCACAGGCGCTGGCGCAGCATTTCCTGCAGCGCGGTGCGGACGGTTTCGTCTTCGTCGCCGGTGATCGCTTCGATTTCGCTCTTGGCGGCACGCAAGCGGGCTTCAAACACGTCTGCGGCGTCCAGCAGCCGGGACATGGCACGCTGGCGAGGCGTATCCCGGCGCACGAAGCGCCAGCCCAGGATTAGAACAATGATGGCCGCTACGATCGAGGCGAGGGTGACGACGGGAAAGGAGAATGCGGTCACACGGCAGGCCCGGGCGTGGGTGGCCAGTCTGACGTGGCCGGGCCCGTCGGGCAAATGGCCGGCCTGGATATTTTTCCACGGGTTGCACGGCGGCAGGTTTCGGGTTTGACAGTGCGGGGCTCGCCCCCTACCATTCCGCGTCTTATGTCCGCTGAAGTGCCCGCAACTTTGGACGCTTGGCGCATGGTGGCAGCCCGGCGCAGCTTCGATGGCCGGCTTCCGCTGGCCGCGATGGCCCGCCTGCGCGATCTGTTGGCCGATACCGAGGGCGAAGCGCGCTTCTCTCTGGAGTTCGACCAGGATGTTCTGCAGTTACCGTTCGCGGAGCTGCGGGTCGACGCCGAGTTGCCGCTGATTTGTCAGCGCAGTCTGCAGCGGTTTTTGCTGCCGGTGTCGCTGGTGCAGCGGTTCGCATTGATACGCGGTAGCGATGGCGAAGACGAAGAAGACGTCGAGGCTTCATTGCTGCCGGATTACGAAGTGCTGCAGCTGGCCGATGATGGCCTGATGCGGCCGGCGGAACTGGTCGAAGACGAGTTGATCCTGACCGTCCCGCTGGTACCGGTGCAGCCGGGCAGCGAGTCGGTCGAGCGCGACTGGCCGGTGACCGAAGAAGAAGAAATGCGCGTCAATCCGTTCGCGGCGTTGGCGGCACTGAAGAAAATCTGAGCAATACCCATTACAAGAAAGGCGCCAGGTGCCGATCCAGCAGGAGCGGACCGAGACGACTTTCGCGACATTCACGTTTCAAGGTTGGAGCAATCCCATGGCTGTGCAGAAATCCCGAGTGACCCCTTCCCGTCGTGGCCAGCGTCGTTCGCACGACGCACTGACCGCCAAGCAGTTGGCGACGGACCCCGTCTCGGGCGAAATCCATCTGCGTCACCACATCACCAAGGACGGCTACTACCGCGGCCGTCAGGTCATTGCGCCGAAGGTCAAGATTGCCGACCAGGAATGACGGCTGCGGCGCTCAGGCGCCGGGGTTATTCCCGCCGTCGATGCGACTGATATCGCATCGCGCCGGATCAGCCCAGCCGGCAACGCCGGCTGGCGGAATGGACGCGGCCTCACGGGTCGCGTCTTTTCGACAGGGGCAACGGCTGGCATGAGCAAGCAGATCTATGCGCGTATCGCAGGCACCGGCAGCTACCTGCCCGAAAAGGTGCTGACCAACGATGATCTCGCCAAATTCGTCGACACTACCGACGAGTGGATCACGTCGCGCAGCGGTATTCGCCAGCGCCATATCGCCGCCGACGACCAGACCACTTCCGATCTTGGTTTCCACGCCGCCGTGCGTGCGATGGAAGCTGCCGGCGTTTCGGCTTCCGAACTCGATCTGATCATCGTCGGCACCACAACGCCCGACCTGATTTTCCCGTCGACCGCCTGCCTGATCCAGCACCGGCTCGGTGCCGATGGCTGCGCCGCGTTCGATGTCAATGCGGCCTGTTCCGGCTTCATCTATGCGTTCACCGTCGCCGACAAGTTCATCCGCTCCGGCGCTTCGAAAACGGTGCTGGTGATCGGCGCCGAAACGCTGACCCGGATGATCGACTGGACCGACCGCACCACCTGCGTGCTGTTCGGCGACGGCGCAGGCGCAGTGGTGCTCAAGGCCGACGACGACACCGGCATCCTCAGCACCCATATGCATGCCGACGGCGGCAAGAAGGAATTGCTATGGAACCCGGTCGGCGTTTCGGTCGGTTTCAAACTGGACGAACCCAATGCCGGCGTGCGCATCAATATGGCCGGTAGCGATGTGTTCAAACACGCGGTGAAAGCGCTCGATTCGGTGGTCGAGGAAACGCTGGAGGCCAACGGTCTTGATCGCCACGATATCGATTGGCTGATTCCGCACCAGGCCAACCTGCGCATCATCGAAGCCACCGCCAAACGACTCGACATGCCGATGGATCGGGTCATCGTCACCGTCGACAAACACGGCAACACCTCGTCCGGTTCGGTGCCGCTGGCGCTGGACGAAGCGGTGCGCTCAGGCAGGATCCAGCGCGGTCAACTAGTGCTGCTGGAAGCTTTCGGCGGCGGCTTCACGTGGGGTTCGGCGCTGCTGCGTTACTGAATCGCTCCGGTATGTTTTGGAAGCCGTCGCAACCCTCAGGGCGCGGCGGCTTTTTTGCTGTGCGTGATCCGTTGGCCGCACGATTCCCAGCGCGTCCGGATACGCTGTCCTACATACGCCCTCGTACAGACAGACGGTAACATTCGCCAGTATCATCGCGTTCCGCATTCGAGCTGGAAAACCGCGTGAGCGTACCGCAAGCGATCGATCCCACCTTGGCTTTCGTGTTTCCCGGACAGGGCTCGCAGTCCGTCGGCATGCTCACGGATCTCGCCGAGCGTCATCCCTCGATCCGCGAGTGTTTCGCCGAAGCTTCGGACGGCGCCGGCATCGATCTGTGGACGCTCTCGCAGGCTGGTCCAGAAGAGCAGCTCAATCGCACTGAATTCACCCAGCCTGCGCTGCTCGCGGCGAGCGTCGCTGTTTGGCGGCTCTGGCAGGCGCAGGGCGGCGCGCTGCCGTCGGTGCTCGCCGGCCACAGCCTCGGCGAATACAGCGCACTGGTTGCAGCAGGGGCGCTGTCGCTGCGCGAAGCCGCGCATCTGGTGCGCATCCGCGGACAGCTGATGCAGGACGCCTCACCCGTGGGCAGCGGCGCGATGGCCGCAGTGATCGGGGTCGACGACGAGGCGGTGCACGCTGCCTGCGTCGAAGCTTCGGGCAGCGAAGTCGTGGTTGCCGCCAACTTCAATTCTCCCGGTCAGATCGTGATCGGCGGACATGCCGCCGCGGTCGATCGCGCCAGCGCACTGCTTACCGAACGGGGCGCGCGCATGGTCGCGCGGCTTGCGGTCAGCGTGCCTTCGCACACGCCGCTGATGCGCGACGCCGCGAACCGTCTAGCCGAAACGATGCATGGCGTGGACTGGCGCGAACCGGCGCTGCCGGTGGTGCAGAACGTCGATGCCGAAATACACGACGGCGTACAGTCGATCCGCGATGCGCTGGTGCGGCAGCTGTATCTGCCGGTGCAGTGGACCGCCTGCATCCGGGCACTGTCCGCACGCGGCATCGTCCGCGCCGGCGAGTGCGGCCCCGGCAAAGTGCTCGCTGGGCTCACCAAACGTATCGACAAATCGATCGAGCACCGTGCGCTTGGCACGCCGGGCGATTTCGAAACCGCGCTCGAGGCGTGGCGATGCGTGTAATTCCCTCCATTTCGCCGAAGGCGAAGGGGGTGATGGGGGAGGGCTGATCTTCTCGCTGAGATGCACGCCCAACCCCTCCCGGCCTCCCGCTGCGCGATGCGCAAGGGGAGGAGAACAGCAGACCATTCGACTCGAAACCACCATGACTACAGACAACAGCCAGTCTCGTCCGCTGCACGGCGACATCGCACTTGTCACCGGTGCCAGCCGCGGTATCGGCGCGGCCATCGCCGACAGGCTCGCCGCGCAGGGCGCGACCGTGATCGGCACCGCCACATCCGACAGCGGTGCGCAGGCCATCGGCGAGCGTCTCGCACCGCTCGGCGGCCACGGCCGCAAGCTCGATGTGGTCGACGGCGCTGCCGTCGAAACGTTGATCGACGAGATCACAAAACAGTTCGGCGCAGTGTCCATTCTTGTCAACAATGCAGGCATCACCCGCGATAATCTTTTGATGCGGATGAAGGAAGAAGAATGGCAGTCGATCCTCGACACCAATCTCACCAGCGTCTATCGCACCAGCAAGGCGGTGATGCGTGGGATGATGAAGGCACGCAAAGGCCGGATCATCAGCATCGCTTCGGTGATCGGCGTCACCGGCAATGCCGGCCAGACCAACTACGCTGCGGCGAAGGCCGGCATCATCGCGTTCAGTAAATCGCTCGCGAAGGAAATCGGTTCGCGCGGCATTACCGTCAATGTGGTCGCACCCGGCTTCATCGACACCGACATGACCCGCGCAATGCCCGATGCGGCGAAGGAAGGCCTGCTCGGCCAGATCGCGCTGGGCCGTCTGGGCGACGCCGACGATATCGCGCATGCCGTCGTGTTCCTGGCCGGCCCTGCGGCCGGCTACATCACCGGCGAGACCCTACATGTCAACGGCGGCATGTACATGCCCTGATCGCGCTTCGACCCGTTGTCCGGCCCCTTTGCCGGGAAGAATGCGGTACGAGGCGCGGCCGATATCCGCCAAGTCATTGAATTCAAAAGACCCGTCCGGACCTTTCACGGGCCCTGGTTTCCCTTACACTATCCATCGCGTCATTACCTCCCGGAGCACAACACACATGAGCAGCATCGAAGAACGCGTCAAGAAAATCGTGATCGAACAGCTTGGCGTCAAGGACGATGAAGTCACCAACAGCGCATCGTTCGTCGATGATCTCGGCGCCGACTCGCTCGATACCGTCGAGCTGGTGATGGCCCTCGAAGAAGAGTTCGAGTGCGAGATTCCGGACGAAGAGGCAGAGAAGATCTCGTCGGTGCAGCACGCCATCGATTACATCAAGGCGCACGTCAAGCCGTAAGTGCGTTTGATCCTGCGCCCGGTCGATCGGATCGGGCGACCGCCGGGGCCGCATTGCGGCCCTGCCTGTTTGAGAGCGCGGCGCAATGCCGCGCGCCGCGATGCAGTCATCGTGTCGCGACCGGTCGTCGCAAAGTCTGCGTAGAGTCAAGCCTTGAAGCGTTCGGAGTAGAGCATGTCGAAGCGTCGCGTGGTGGTCACCGGGCTGGGTATCGTCTCGCCGTTGGGCAACGATCTGGCCAGCAGTTGGAACGGCATCGTCAACGGCCGTTCCGGCATCGCCGAAGTCACCCACTTCAATGCCTCTGCGATGGCGACGCGGATCGCCGGCGAGGTCAAGGGCTTCGATCCCCTGCTGTGGATTTCGCCGAAAGACGTCAAGAAAATGGACGCTTTCATCCACTACGGCGTGGCCGCCAGCCTGATGGCGATCCAGGATTCCGGTCTTGAAGTGAACGACAGCAACGCCGAGCGTATCGGTGCGATGATCGGCTCGGGAATCGGCGGCATCCTCGGTATCGAAGAGCAGACCATCAAGTATCACGATGGCGGGCCGCGAAAAATTTCGCCGTTCTACATCCCCAGCACCATCATCAATATGCTGCCGGGGCAGGTCAGCCTGATGACTGGCATCCAGGGCCCCAATTTTTCCGCGGTCTCGGCCTGCGCCAGCGCCAACCACTCCATCGGCGTGGCGATGCGGATGATCCAGTACGGCGATGCCGATGCGATGATCGCCGGCGGCGCCGAGCGCGGTTCCACGCCGACGTCCATCGGCGGATTTTGCGCGATGAAAGCGATGTCGACCCGCAACGACGACCCTGCACGCGCATCGCGTCCTTGGGACAAGGACCGCGACGGTTTCGTGATGGGCGACGGTGCGGGCATTCTGGTGCTGGAGGAATACGAACATGCCAAAGCGCGCGGTGCGCGGATCTACTGCGAACTGCGCGGTTTCGGCGCCGGCGCGGATGCGTTCCACATGACTGCGCCCAGCGAAAACGGCGAAGGCCCGGCGCGCTGCATGACCGCTGCGCTGAAGGATGCCGGCATCAATCCGGACCAAGTCGAATATCTGAATGCGCACGGCACCTCCACGCCGCTGGGCGATCTCGCCGAAACCCTCGCGATCAAGCGCGCGCTGGGCGATCACGCCTACAAGACGATGGTGTCTTCGACCAAGTCGATGACCGGCCATCTGCTCGGCGCGGCCGGCGGCGTGGAAGCGGTCTTCTCGGTCATGGCGCTGCATACGGGCATCGTCCCGCCGACGATCAATCTCGACGCACCCGGCGAAGGCTGCGATCTGGACTACGTGCCGAACGTCGCGCGCGAGAAGAAGATCAACATCGCGGTGTCGAACGGGTTCGGATTCGGCGGCACCAACGGTACGCTGGTCTTCGGTACGCTCTGATCCATTCCATGAAGCGTTCCGCATGATCGTCACCCGCGCGCTGCCTGCGGACTGCGACCTGCTGCGTCTGCATCGCCAGTCGCCAGCACGCTATCCGCTGCTGTTGCAGTCCACTTCGTCGTCGCTGCACGCCGG
>JANOXT010000378.1:0-14074 GCA_031418555.1 Lysobacterales bacterium
GGCACAGCGCGATCAGCGCATCGACGTTGCGCCCCGCGGCCAGCGTCTGCACCTGAAGGCGGTCTGGATGGCGCGCGATCACATCCAGCGCCGAACTGCCGATGGACCCGGTCGCACCAAGCACGGCGACAGATCTCACCGTGAGGTGTCCCATCGAAGTGCTCCGGAGCAGCGGCAGCGGCTTGGCGTAGGCATGGCGGTCATGGACCGTATCGGGCGCGTCAAGTTCAGACTCAGAAGCCGAACAACAGCTTGCCCATCGCGAACACCGGCAGGGCCGCCAGCACGCTGTCGATCCGGTCGAGCACACCGCCGTGGCCCGGGATCAGGTTGCCCGAGTCCTTCGCGCCGACGTGGCGTTTGAGCAGACTTTCGAACAGGTCGCCGACGACCGAGAACAGGATGGTCCAGATCGCGACGATGGCAACATAGATCAGCTGTTTCGTGGTGATCTGATCGTCGGCCAATGGCGCGGCGACCAGTGCGACGATCATGCCGGCGAGAATGCCGCCGACCATGCCCTCCACCGTCTTGTTGGGGCTGATCCGCGGGCTGAGCTTGGTTTTACCGAACCGGCGGCCGGCGAAATAGGCGCCCGAGTCCGCCGCCCAGACGATCATCAGCGCGAGCAGCAGCCAGCGGTTGCCATGAGGTTGGCTGGCGTGGATCAGCGCCAGGGCGCACCAAGCCGGGATTACGCTCAGCGTGGCCGCGGCCAGTTTGAACGCGCGCGCATGGGTGTCATGGTCGGACGCGAAGCTGTAGTGCCGGAGCCAGATCGTCGCCAGCAGCCACCAGATCACCCCCAGCATCACCATCAGCTGGAACAGGATCAGCGAGCTTCCGGTCGATGATCGCGATGCCCACACCAGCGCGACCATCAGCAGCAGATTGACCACCAGCAGCACGCCGCGGGCGATCGGGTCGTCGATTTCGGCCAGCTTCAGCCATTCCCACAAACCGATCAGGAAGGCGGCGGCGCTGATCGCGGCCAGCCAGGGTGTGGACAGCAGCAGCACGCCGGCGATGGCGAGGGGAGCCATGACCAGAGCGGCCAGCACGCGCGTTCGGGTCATGCGTCGGTCCTGTCGGGAAGCGTGGGTGTTGCGGGCGCGACCTGCGCGCTGGTCAGTCCGAAGCGACGCTCGCGGCCGGCGAAATCCTCGACCGCGCGGTCGAGGGTGGCGGCATCCAGCTCGGGCCAAAGCGTCTCGGTGAACCACAGTTCGGTATAGGCCAGCTGCCACAGCATGAAGTTGCTGATGCGTTGGTCGCCGCCGGTACGGATGAACAGGTCCGGCGGCGGCAGGTCGTCCAGGGCCATGCGTCGGGCAACCGCAGCTTCATCGATTTGATCGGGCCGCAGCCGGCCGGCAGCCACGTCTTCGGCCAGCGCGCGCGCGGCGTGGGCGATGTCCTGCCGGCCGCCGTAGCTGGCGGCGATGGTCAGAAGCAGGGCGCGGTTGCCGGTGGTGCGCTGCTCGGCATCGCGCATCCTGGCGAGGATGTCCGGCTGGAAGCGTTGGCGCTCGCCGATGAAGCGCAGCCGCACGCCGCGGCGGTGGAGTTCATCAACTTCGCGTTCCAGCGCGTTGAGGAACAGCTTCATCAGCGCGCCGACTTCATCTTCGGGGCGGCCCCAGTTTTCGCTGGAAAACGCGAACAGCGTCAGCGCTTCGATCCCGCGCTGCAGGCAATAATCGATGCACAGATTGACCGCGCGCGCGCCGGCGCGATGGCCGATGATGCGCGGGCGACGGCGGCGTTCGGCCCATCGGCCATTGCCGTCCATGATCACGGCAAGGTGGCGCGGGACGCGCAAGGACGCTGGCGGAGCGCTCATTCGGGGGATGGCCTCAAACGGCCATCAATTCCTGCTCTTTGGCCTTCACCACGTCGTCGACGTCTTTGATCGCCCTGTCGGTCAGCTTCTGGATGTCGTCCTCGCTGCGGCGCTCTTCGTCCTCGGTGATCCTCTTTTCCTTCAGCAGTTCTTTGACCTGCTGATTGGAGTCGCGGCGGATGTTGCGGATCGCGACCTTGCTGTCTTCGCCTTCGGCGTGCACGTGCTTGGACAGCTCTTTACGGCGTTCTTCGGTGAGCGGCGGCAGATTGATGCGGATGGTGGTGCCGGATGTATTGGGGGTCAGGCCCAGATCGGAGGCGTAGATCGCCTTCTCGACCGCGGCCACCATGCTTTTTTCCCACGGTGTGATGACCAGCGAACGCGCATCGGCCACCGAGATGCTGGCCACCTGCGACAGCGGCATGTCCGAGCCGTGATAGTTGATCCTGAGATGATCGACCAGTGAAGGCGACGCGCGACCGGTGCGGACCTTGGTCAGGCTCTGGCGGAGTGCGTCCACGCATTTGGCCATACGCGCCTGCGTGTCTTTCTTGATGTCGTTGAGCATGCCGGTTCCTGTTTGTATCAGGTGTTGCTGTCAGGTGGAGGCCGCAGCGGGTGTTGCGGCGCGGCCGAAGCGCCAAGACCGGCGATTATAAGCGATGCGCGTATGGGCAACGCGGGGCCTTGAGTCGCAAGGCCGGGTTCAGCGGGCGCCGTGCGGGGCGAGATCGTGGCGATCGTGGTCGCAGGCCGTGCCGTGTTCGATCTGCAGTGTGGGGTGGTTGATGCCGAAACGATCGTTCAGCGCATGCACCAGCGCGTCGAGAAACGTGTCGTGGTCGAGCGCCGCGTGCTCATCCTCGCGCCCCGGTCGCACCAGATGCGCGGTCAGCGCGATTTCGCCTGCGCCCAGCGACCAGATATGCAGGTGATGCACCGCCTCTACGCCCGGCTGGGTCCCGAGGAATGTCTCGACTTCGTGCTGATCGATCCCGCGCGGTACCGCGTCCATCGCAGCCTCGAAAGCGTCGCGCAGCAGCCGGAACGCACCCAGTGCCACCACCACCGCCACCAGCACCGCCGTGGCCGGGTCCAGCCAGCGCCAGTCCAGCCACAGCATGCCGAAGCCGGCCAGTACGGCCGCCAGCGACACCGCAGCGTCGGCGATCAGATGCAGGAACGCGCCGCGCCGGTTCAGGTCGCTGCCGTGGCTCTGCGCACCGTGACCGTCGCGCATGAACCACGCCGCGCCAAGATTCACCGCGATCCCGATGGCAGCAATCACGATGACCGTCAGCGCGGGAATGGCGGGCGGATCGGTGAAGCGGCGCACCGCCTCCCAGCCCAGCGCGCCGCTGAATCCGACCAGCAGCAGCGCATTGCCCAGCGGCGACAGCAGCGTCGCGCGTCGCCAGCCGTAGGTGTGCCGTCCGCTGGGCGGCCGTTTGGCCATGGTTGCCGCGCCCCAGGCCAGCGCCAGACCCAGTACATCGCCAAAGTTGTGCAAGGCATCGGACAGCAGCGCCAGCGAGTCGGTATAAAAGCCATAACCGGCTTCCAAAGCGGTGTAGGCCAGATTGATCAGCGTCGCGATCGCAAATGCGCGCGTACCCACCGCAAAGCCGTGATTGTGGCCGTCTGGGTCATGGCTGCCTTGACCATGCGCCTCATGCCCGGCTGAAGCTTGGACCGGTTTGGACTTCTGGTGCGAGTGGCGATGTCCGTGCATCGCTTCATCTTGGCACAGCCGTCCATGGCCAGGCTTCAAGTATCGGCTGCCGACCGGTTTATCTGCCTGGATTGTCTGGACTTGGAGCCCGTCGAGGCGGTAGCGTAGAAATTTGTGTCTTCACAACGCGGCAAGGGGAATCCTCATGAGTGCCAAAACACCGAGCACGAACATACCGGTCAGCAACACACCAAGTGCGGCCACGCCTCAACTGACGTTTCGAGCCGTGGTGCTGGCCATCGTGCTGGCCGTTGTGCTGTCCGCAGCCAATGCCTACCTCGGCCTGTTCGCAGGCCTGACCATCGCCACCGCGATTCCTGCGGCTGTCGTATCGATGGGCGTGCTGCGGCTGCTGGGCGGCGGCACCATCCTCGAAAACAATATCGTCCAGACCGGTGCGTCCGCGGGCTCTTCGATCGCGGCCGGTGTGATCTTCACAATCCCTGCGCTGGTGATCCTTGGCTACTGGGACGACTTCCGCTATTCGTGGGTGCTGGCGATCGCGGGCCTCGGCGGTCTGCTCGGCGTGCTGTTCTCGGTGCCGCTGCGGCGCACGATGATCGTTGAAGAGCCGCTGCCGTTCCCGGAAGGCAAAGCCGCCGCCGAAGTGCTGAAGGCCGGCGAAAACCCCGGCCCGGGGCTGAAGATTCTAGGGTTTTCCGCAGCGCTGGGCGCGATGATCAAGGTCGCGGCCGCCAGCGGCATGAAATTGATCCCAGACACCGCCGCGGGCGCGGGTTTCTTCGGTAAATATCTCGGTTATATGGGCACCAATCTATCGCCGGCCCTGCTCGGCGTGGGCTATATCGTCGGGCTCAACATCGGCATCGTGGTGCTGTCGGGCAGCATTCTGTCGTGGCACATCGCGATCCCGATCTACCATGCCTTCTTCATGTCCAGCGATCCTGTGCTCGCATCGTCCATCGCCGGCGCAGGCGCGGAAGACGCGGCCGGCGCGATCTGGTCGGCCAAGATCCGCTATCTCGGCGTCGGCGCGATGCTCACCGGCGGCGTTTGGACGCTGTTTTCGCTGCGCAAATCCTTGCTGTCCGGCGTGCGCAGCGGCATTGCCGCCGCTCGCAAGGGCGCAGGCGAGAATGTCGCGGAGACAGAGCGCGATCTGCCGATGAAATGGATGCTGGTCGCGCTGGTGGCCTTCGTGATTCCGCTGGCGTTTCTGTATCAGGCCATCGTCAACGATTGGACCGTCAGCATTCCGATGACCATCATCATGATCGTCGCCGGTTTCCTGTTCGTCTCGGTGTCGGCGTATCTGGCCGGCCTGGTCGGTTCCTCCAACAACCCGGTGTCCGGCATCACCATCGCCACCATCCTGTTCGCCTCGGTGGTGCTGATGTTCCTGCTGGGTCGCGATTCGCCTATCGGCGCGGTCGCCGCGATCATGATCGGTGCGGTGGTCTGCTGCGCCGCAGCGGTCGGTGGCGATAATCTGCAGGATCTCAAGGCCGGTTATATCGTCGGCGCCACCCCGTGGAAACAGCAGCTGATGCTCGGTATCGGCGCGTTCTCGTGCGCGCTGATCATGGCGCCGGTGCTCAACCTGCTGTCGCAGGCCTATGGCATCGGGCCGCCGACGCCGGAACATCCGAATTCGCTGGCCGCGCCTCAGGCGACGCTGATGGCATCGGTCGCGCGCGGTATGTTCGGTGGTGTGCTGCCTTGGAACATCATCGCCATCGGCGCGGTCGTCGGCGCCGCGATCATCGCTTTCGACGAAGTCCTCAAAGCGCGCGGCAGCAAGTTCCGCGTGCCGGTCCTGGCTGCGGCGATCGGCATCTATCTGCCGCTTGAACTGATGGTGCCGATTTTCCTCGGCGGCCTGTTGTCTTATCTGGTCGAGCGCCGTCACGGCATGGTCGGCGCAGACGACGAAGCCCGCGACCGCCTGCACCGGCCGGGCACGCTGTTCGCAGCGGGTTTGATCACTGGCGAAGCGCTGATGGGCATCTTGATTGCGATCCCGATTGTGGTCAGTGGCAGGCCCGACGTGATCGCTCTGCCCGAAAGCATGCAGTTCGGGGAGATGCTGGGCCTTGTGATATTGGCGGTGGTTGCCTGGCTGATGTATCGCGCAGCTGCCAAGTCGATGCCGGAGCCGATCGGACTTGACCCGAAGTAATGCAGACGCAGCCGGCTGTGGCCAAGCCTGGCGGCGCATCTGATCCATCGAGGCGCGTGCTCAAGCGACCTCGCATGTCCACATCATTCCGGAGTTCATATGAATTTGCGTCATGCGCTATTGCCGCTCGCCCTGTTGTGCGCAGCCTCGTCACTGTCCGCAACCGCCGAAGCCGCTCGCGGCCTGCAGCCGCGCGACCTGGCTACACTTGACCGCTATTCCTCGCCCACGCTGTCGCCCAACGGCCGCCTCGTGGTGTTCGCCAAGCGCAGCGTGGACTTCGCCGCTAACAAGTCGGCCACCTCGCTGTGGATCGAGAACCTTGTCGCACGCGACAAGGCGCCGCCGAGGCGGCTCACCCCGGAAGGCTGGAACGTCAACTCGCCGGCGTTCTCGACCGACGGCAATACCGTGTACTTCCTGAGCGCGAAATCGGGCAGCCAGCAGCTCTATGCCATTCCTGTCGCCGGCGGCGCGCCGAAGCTGTTGACCGATCTGCCGATCGACGTGGGTGCTTTCAAACTGTCGCCCGACGGCAAGCGCGTTGCGCTGGCGCTTGAAACCTTCGACGGCTGCAAATCGGATCTGGCATGCACTGAAAAGCGTCTCGACGACAGCGGTGCGCGCAAGACCAGCGGCGTGGTGTTCGAGCGCATGTTCATCCGCCACTGGGATGCGTGGAACGATGGACGCCTCAGCCGCGTGTTCGCCGCGACCCTGCCGCAGGGCAAGGACAAGCCGCTGAAGACCGCAACGCTGGTCGGCGCTGACGTGCACGGCGATGTGCCGTCCAAGCCGTTCGGCGACACCGGCGAATTCGCATGGTCGCCCGATGGCGCGTCGTTCGTGCTGTCGGCGCGCAAGGCCGACAGCGGCGAGCCGTGGAACACCAATTTCGACCTGTATCTGGTGTCCGCCGACGGCAGCGGCGCTGCGCGCAATCTGACCGAAGCCAACAAGGCTTGGGATACCGGGCCGGTGTTTTCCGCCGACGGCAAAACGCTGTATTACCGCGCGATGCGGCGCCCGGGTTTCGAGGCCGACCGCTTCGCGCTGACGGCGATGGACCTGGACACCGGCAAGAGCCGCGAGCTCGCGCCGAAATGGGACGCTTCGGCCGACGGCATCACCCTGTCCGCCGACGGCAAGTCGATCTACACCACCGCGCAGGAACTGGGCCGCCATCCGCTGTTCGCGGTGTCGGTGGACAACGGCGAAGTGACCTCGATCTTCAAGGACGGCTCCGTGTCGTCGTTCGAATTGGCCGGCGACACGCTGGTTGTCTCCGCCAATTCGATGAACAGCGGCGATGTGATGTACGCCACCAGCGCCGACGGTAAGGCATCGCTGCGCGCGATCACGCCCAGCGCCGAAAAGATGCTGCCGGATGTGCGCTTCGGCGCATACGAGCAGTTCAATTTCAAAGGCTGGAACAACGAAACCGTCCACGGTTACGTGGTCAAGCCGTGGAACTATGAGGAAGGCAAGCAGTATCCCGTCGCCTTCCTGATCCACGGCGGTCCGCAGGACAGCTTCGGCGACGGCTGGAGCTATCGGTGGAACCCGCAGACCTATGCGGGGCAGGGCTATGCGGTGGTGATGATCGATTTCCATGGCTCCACCGGCTACGGCCAGAAGTTCACCGACGCGATCAGCCAGCATTGGGGCGATCGTCCGCTGGAAGACCTGCAGAAAGGCTGGGCGGCGGCGCAGAAAAAATATGCATTCCTCGACGGTGACCGCGCCTGCGCGCTCGGCGCCAGTTACGGCGGCTTCATGGTCAACTGGATCGCGGGCAACTGGTTCGACAAACAGGGCAACTCGCCGTTCAAGTGTCTGGTCAGCCACGACGGCGTGTTCGACCAGCGGATGATGGGTTACGCCACCGAAGAGCTGTGGTTCACCGAATGGGAGCAGGGCGGTACGCCATACGCGGTGCCGAAAAACTATGAACAGTTCAACCCGGTGAATCATGTCTCCAAATGGAAGACGCCGATGCTGGTGATCCACGGTCAGCAGGACTTCCGCATTCCGGTGGAGCAGGGCATCGGCGTGTTCACCGCGCTGCAGCGTCGCGGCATCGAATCGAAGTTCCTGTACTTCCCGGATGAAAATCACTGGGTGCTCAAGCCGCAGAACAGCGTTCAATGGCATGACACCGTCAATGGCTGGCTGAAGTCCCACATCGGAGAATAAGTCGAAATGCGTTCAGCGGTTTTGGTCTGCAGCGATTGCGCTGTGGTCAGCTGCTCGCAACGAAAGCCCCGATGTGTAGGGGCTTTCGTTTTTTTTCTACCCAATTTTACGCGTCGCATCCAAATTTCATGGGATCGGGCAGCCGTAGCGGTTAAGGCACTGCACATATTGCGATTCGCAGATTCTCTGACGCGTTCCGCTCTGGATGCAGGTATCGTATCGTTGCGCGCAGTCATTGGGTAAGCAAGCTGCGGCGGTTAGGGTGGGTATGATCAGCAAAACGGCTGCGAATACTGCTGTAAGCGATTGAATTTTCATAACGACTCCTTGCGTTGCGCACCCCTGCGTCACGACCGTAATCCGATCGCCTGCACGGATGTGTGTTGCTGCGCACATAACTATCGACGTGCCTGACCGATGTGTGTCGTAACGTATGCTGTAGCGTCGCAGTACTTCACAGGGTCTGCGTATCGCGCACCGTGGTGCCGTCCGTCTTGAAGAGCTATTGCGCGACACGCGCACTCGATGTGTTTTTGTCGCTGATATTGATCCGGCTCAAAATGTTTGAATTCGATGGATCTGCTTACGTAGGAGGGGCTTCAGCCACGAGCAGGTTGTTCATAGCAGATTGTTCATAGCAGTTTCGTGTAAAAGATCGGACCTGAAGGCCCTCCTATGAACGCATGCAGCGTTCAAACTTCTCTTGGCCGGATCAATAGAAGCAATCAAAGTCTCGACAGCTGAACTATTTCGACAAAGAACGGGCCGCTCAGCACCCCATTCTTGTTCGGTCGGCGAGTACAGCCGATGTGTTCACGGGGCGCTGACCGCCGCGCTCGGCGCGCCGCCGCCGGCCGGCTTGCCGCCGATATGCCGTGCGAAGAAATTCAGCATTTCGGTATAGAGCTTGAGTTTGTTCTCGTCCTTGTAATAGCCGTGCATCCCGCCGGGCGTGATCATCATGCCTTCGGGCGCGTTGCCGGCGGCGATCAACGCTTTGTTCATCGCTTCGGTGTTCTCCGGCGGGCAGCGCGGGTCGCGCGCGCCGGCCGCGAGATACACCGGGATTTTGATGTCGGCGGCATAGTTCACCGGCGACATCGCATCGCGTTCGGCCTTGGTCTTGCCCAGCGCGCGCAGCAGATACATCCGCCCGCTCTCCGCCTGGCTGGTATCGCTTTTGGTCATCTGCACTTCGGCGTCGTACGCCCCCACGTAGCCGAACGCGCATTTGAACAGCCCCTGCTCGCGCGCTGGCGCCATCATCGACGCATAGCCGCCGAAACTGCCGCCATAAATACAGATGCGGTCCTTGTCGGCATAGCCCTGGTTGATGGTCCATTTCGTCGCGTCGACGATATCGTTCATGATCCCGGTCGCCCATTGGCCGTAGCCCATGTCCTGGAAGCCTTTGCCGAAGCCGCCGGAGCCGCGGTAGTTGATCTGCAGCACCGCATAGCCGCGGCTGGCGAACAACTGGCTTTCCCAGTTGAAGCGCCAGTCGTCGCGCGGCCCCATCGGGCCGCCGTGCACGTTGACGATCATCGGCAGATGCTTTCCGTCGCTGCCGTTGGGCACGGTGAGATAGCCGTGGATTTTCAGGCCATCGCGGGTGGTCAGTGCGACCGGTTTCACGCTGGCCATGCGCTTGCCGTCGATCCACTTGCGTTGCTGCATCAGGAACCGCGCCTGGTTGGTGGCGCGGTCGAACAGGTACAGCTCGCCCGGGTTGCTGTCGCTATAGACCTGCACGACGATCTGCTTGCCGTCGCGGGTGGCGCTGGAGAAATCGACGAACTGTCCGGGGAAGGACGCCGCCAGCGACGCATAAAGCTTCGCATCGGCGTGGTCCTTGTCGATCATCGTCACTTCGGGGGCGCCAGCTTCCGTGGCGATGCCCAGCACCACCTCGCTGCCGTCCACCGAAGCGATGTAGCCGGATGGATCCGACACCGGGTCGCGGAACAGCGGCTCGAACGCGCCGGTGTCCTGATCGACGACGCCGAAGGTGGTGGTCGACTTGCCGTCGCTTTCGGTCGCGTAGATGCGGCCGTCGCGCGAGCTGCCGAACACTTCAAGCGACTTGCCGGAAGATTTCGAGCTGTTGACCAAGGACCATTCGCCGCTCGCGTCCCGGCGGTAGATGCGGTGGATTCCCCGGGTCAAAAACGAATCGGTGGTTGCGGGCGGCGGCGTCCCCCGCCACAGCCCGCTGTGCTTGCAGGCGATGCTACCCAAAATCGCGTCGCCGCGCCTCAGCAACAGCGCGACGCACCTCGCCCATAGCGCGCTTCGATCCGGTTGGCGAAAAACGCCTCGCGGGTCATCGGCGACAGGTCCGGATGCGACCGGCGCATGTGCGCGACATAGCGCCCGTAATCCGGCACGCCCACGATCAGCCGCCCGGTCTGCGCCATCAGGCGCCATGCGCCGCGCAGGCGTTCAGCGAATCGCGTCGATCGCGACATGCGCGGTCTCCTGAACGCTCGGCTGCGCCTGCCGGCGGGCTGCCAGCGCAGTGCGAATGCCGAAGATCAGCATCAGCGTCACCACACTCATGAACAGTACGCACAGCGCCGCATCCAGCTGATTGTTGAAGACGATGCGCTGCATGTCCTGCAGTGTTTTCGCCGGCGCCAGAATCTGGCCCGACGACAGTGCGGTGCCGAATTTCTCGGCATTGGCCAGGAAACCGATCTTGGGGTCGGCATGAAACAGTTTCTGCCAGCCGGCGGTCATGGTGCAGACCAGCAGCCACGCGGTGGGCAGCGCCGGAATCCACAGATACCGTTCGCGTTTCATCTTCACCATCGCCACGCACACGAAGATCATCGCCATGCCCGCCAGCATCTGATTGGCGATGCCGAACAGGGGCCACAGCGTATTGATGCCGCCCAGCGGATCGACCACGCCCTGATACAGAAACCACCCCCAACCCGACACCGCAAGCCCGGTGCAGACAATATTCGCGGTCCAGCTTTCGGTGCGGCGGAACGGCGCGTACACCACGCCGATCACTTCCTGAATCATGAAGCGCGCCACCCGCGTGCCGGCGTCGATGGTGGTCAGAATAAACAGCGCCTCAAACAGAATCGCGTAGTGATACCAGAACGCCATGCTTGTCGAAAAAATGCCCCCGTTGCCGCCGATCATGCCGTGCAGAATCTGCGCCATGCCCACCGCCAGCGTTGGCGCGCCGCCGGTGCGCGACAGCACCGTCGACTCACCGATTTCTTTTGCGGTCGCGGTCAACATCTCCGGGGTAATCATGAAGCCCCAGCTGGAGATCGCCGCCGCCGCCGATTCCGGCGTGGTTCCGATCAGCGCCGCCGGCGCATTCATCGCGAAATACAGGCCCGGGTCCAGCACGCACGCTGCGATCAGCGCCATGATCGCCACGAACGCCTCCATCAACATGCCGCCGTAGCCGATCAGCCGCGCATCGCCCTCGTTTTCCAGCATCTTCGGCGTGGTGCCGCTGCTGATCAGCGCGTGAAATCCCGAGATCGCACCGCAGGCGATGGTGATGAACAAAAACGGGAATAGTGTTCCCGCGAACACCGGCCCGGTGCCGTCGATGAATTTCGTCACTGCCGGCATCTTTAATTCAGGCATCGCAAACACAATCGCAATCGCCAGCAGCAGCACCGTGCCGATTTTCAGGAACGTGCTGAGATAATCGCGAGGCGCCAGCAGCAGCCATACCGGCAGCACCGCCGCCACAAACCCATACACGATCAACATCCACGCCAGCGCCTTGCCCTCGAACGTGAACACCGGCGACCACGCAGGCGACGCCGCCACCGCGCCGCCGATCCAGATCGACGCCAGCAACAGCACCAGACCGATAACCGACACTTCCATGATCCGGCCCGGCCGCAGCCAGCGCAGATACACGCCCATCAGCAGCGCGATCGGGATGGTCATCGCCACCGTGAACGTGCCCCACGGGCTGGTCGCCAGCGCCTTCACCACCACCAGCCCCAGCACCGCCAGCAGAATCACCATGATCGCCAGAATGCCGATCATCGCCACCAGCCCGGCGGCGTTGCCCATCTCGCTGCGGATCATGTCGCCCAATGAGCGCCCATCGCGCCGCGTCGACAGAAACAGCACCATGAAATCCTGCACCGCGCCGGCGAACACCACGCCGAACAGGATCCACAGCATCCCCGGCAGATAGCCCATCTGCGCCGCCAGCACCGGGCCGACCAACGGCCCCGCACCCGCAATCGCCGCGAAATGGTGGCCGAACAGCACGCGCTTGTCGGTAGGCACGTAATCCAGCCCATCGTTACGCTGCCACGCCGGCGTGGCCCGCGTGCCGTCGAGGCGCAGCGCATATTCAGCGATGTATTTCGAATAGAAGCGATACCCGATCGCCAGCATCGACACCGCCGCCGCCACGATCCAGAACGCACTGATGGTCTCGCCCCGCGACAGCGCCACAGTGCCCAGACAGAACGCCGCGAACAGCGACAGCAGCCCCCAACCGATGATCTTGCCGACACCCATGCCCGATCCCATGTTCACTCCCGGATGCCCGCGAACCGCCGCAGGCCAAGCCCGCAGCCTGTCGCGGAACACGGGGCAGGTCAATGCACGGCACATCAAATGCCGCCAAGAGCGCCCCTCATCCGTCGCTTCCCGCCACCTTCTCCCCGCGGTGCGGGGGAGAAGGCACAAACGAAACTGGACATCCGCGACGACGGATGATGTCGCTCGTGGGAGCGACGGGAGTCGCGAAGCCGGCGATGCCACAGCAACTGCTTGGATCGCCATCCGGCTGTATTGGATCGCTGTTATTCGCATGATTGCGAAAATGGTCGTGACCCATGGGCTGCGAGCTTCGCGGCTTCCGCCGCTCCTACAAACAGCAACAGCAGATTCCTCCATGGGCTGGGCCCTTGTTCGGGATGACAGGATGCTGGGCTTTTTTTGGCATTTAGCGCGAAAAGCGCCCCTCATCCGGCACTTCGCGCCACCCTCTCCCCGTTTGCGGGGAGAGGGACAGCATTGCGGGCGGCTTTTCTTGCTCTTTCAGCGCGAGTACGCCGCACACGGTTCATTGACGCTGCCGTCGATGTCGAGCACGAGATGCGCGCGCAGCCAGGTGGCGAGTTCTTCTTCGGCAAGGCTGCCTTCGGCCAGAGCGATATAGACCGGATAGAGTTCGAGGTCATCCGCCCGCAGCGCTGCTCCGTTGAGGCGGATGAAGGTTTCGCAGGTTACCGCTGCGGTGCGTTTGTTGCCGTCGACGAAAGGATGGTTGCGTGCGATGCCATACGCCAAGCTGGCGGCGAGTGCTGCAAGATCCGGTGGTGGGTCGCCGTACGCGAAGAGCTGCTGCGGGCGCGCCAGCGCGGAGTCGAGCAGGGCTTCGTCGCGCGCACCGGTACCGCCGCCATGTTCGGCGAGCTGACGGTCGTGGATGGCGAGGGCGAGGGGTTTTCCTATCCAGATAATCATGGCCCGGCCCTACTGTGCCAGCTTGTTCAGCAGCGCCCGTCGATCGCGCATGACCTGCTCGGCCACTTCCATCTGCGCGGCAAGCTGCGGATCGTAGCGGGTCAGTTTGATGCCGTCGGGGGTTTCCAGCGCATACAGCTCATCGCCTTTTTCCAGACGCAGGCGGGCCAGCAGTTCCTTGGGCAGGATCACGCCGGCGGAGTTGCCGATGCTGCTGATCTTCAGTTTCATGGCTTGCTCACAGAATGTAGTTATAACGAAAGTTATACTATCTGTGTTTCCTGGAAATGCAAGCACGCGCGTTGGCATTGATGGCCGTCGGGATGTCGTCCACACAAACCACCCGGCATGGGCCAACAGAAACAGCCTGAAATGAAAAATGTTGTTTCATATCGACAGCAAATCATTGATGCATATGCCTTCGCTGGCGGCGGCCTTGCGGGCTTGGTGCTCTGGGATCTCACCATGTCGGGCCTGGCCCCTACAGCCACTTCACCTTTTTCAAATACCGGTACAGCGCAAAGCAGAACACTGAAACGCCGCCGATGAGAATCCAATAACTGTGCGGGCCGGCCAGTTCGGGCATGTGCTTGAAGTTCATGCCGTACCAGCTGGTGACCAGCGTGGGCGCAGCCAGCAGCGCGGCCCACCCGGCGAGTTTCTTCACCACTTCGCCCTGGTTGATGGTGAC
>JANOXT010000379.1:0-1589 GCA_031418555.1 Lysobacterales bacterium
GTCGCCGACGGCCCGCAGTCGCTGATCCTGCAACAGGTTGCGAACGGCGTCGCGGTACGGATGGCGGTACTGGAAACGCTGCTGGGCGCATGAAACAACTGCAGAAGTAGGCTGGGCTGAAAAGCCCAGCAAAACCACAATGACCTGCACGAAAAGCGCTGGGCTTTTCAGCCCAGCCTACGACGTGCTTGATATGCTTCTTGCAACCGATTCTCCTGCCCAATCGATAGGCAGCCAACCGTTACGCACGTAAGCATGGAACGAAGAATACGGCCAATCGGCAACCCGTTCGACATAACCATGCTTCACTGGATTCCAGTGAATGTAGTCGGCATGCGCATGGAAATCCCGATCATCGCGAATCATGTGCTCATAAAACCGGCGTTGCCAGATCCCCCTCTCCCGTCGCCGAGCGCGGCTGTCCGAGACTGCCTCTCCCGCGACAATCACTCTTGAAAATTGAGCCTTGATCAATGCCCAGCGCATCGAAAAATCCGCATCTTCGACGGGCAGCGTCCACATCGTGTGAAGATGATCCGGAAGCACGACGATCGCATCGATTTTAAAAGGATGCTCACGCCGCACTTTTTCGAACGCAGCGCGCAGGTCCGTGATGCTTTCGACGAGCATGCGATTTCCATCGCGCTGCAGAAGATTCACCGTGAAGAAATAGGTTGCACCATGCCGTCTGGCACGGATGTAACGGCGCATGCGGCTGCTTTCATGAAGATTCGATGCGAATAGATTGATCGCAGAGAAACTCACTCGCTATCGGAAAATACCTCGGCTGCATGTCAGGATGATGCGTAATGAGCGATGCATAGGCTGGGCTGAAAAGCGTAGGCTGGGCTGATAAGCCCAGCGCGATCTTGGACGAAGAGCGCTGGGCTTATCAGCCCAGCCTACGACAGCCCAGCCTACGTCAGGTCTGTTTTCAACCCGGCGTGCTTTGCAGACGGTATGCGCGCTGTGTCGCGGGCATGCTTGGAAACGCGTGCCGCAGGATGCGCCACATCACCTGTCCGAACTGTTTCGGCAGCGAGCCGGTGTTGTAGTGCTGGCCATAGCGTTGGCAGATGGCGCGTACGTCTTTCGCCATCGCGGCGTAGCGGTTCGCGGGCACGTCGGGAAAGAAGTGATGCTCGATCTGGTGGCTGAGGTTGCCGGACATCAGATTCAGCAGTTTTCCGCCGGTGAGATTGGATGACCCGCGCAGCTGGCGCAGGTACCAGTGGCCGCGCGACTCGTTGATCACCGATTCCTTCGAGAACGTTTCGGCATCCGCGGTGAAATGGCCGCAGAAGATGATGGTGTAGGTCCACAGGTTGCGCAGGATGTTGGCGACGATATTGCCCACCAGCACCGGCAGGAAAAACGCACCCGCGAGCAGCGGAAAAAAAACGTAGTCCTTCAGCACCTGCCGCGCCATTTTGCGGCGGACCGGACGAAACGCTTCGCGCAGCTTGCCGGTGGACAGCTTGCCGACGAACCAGCGGCCGATGCGCAGATGCTGGATCGCCACGCCCCACTCGAACAGCAGCGCGAAAACCACCGCGATCACCGGCTGGGCGAGATAGAACGGCTTCCAG
>JANOXT010000380.1:0-2897 GCA_031418555.1 Lysobacterales bacterium
ACAAGTTCGAAACGGTTAGCGGCATCAAGGTGAACTACACGACCTTCTCCAACAACGACGCATTGGAGAGTCAGCTCAGCGCAGCGATCGGCGAGCATGACGTGGTGTTCCCTTCCGCACGCCCCTATGCCGGGCGAATGATCGCGAATGGCCAGCTCGCCACGCTGGATAGGACTCAGCTTGACAGTTTGGATTCGCTCGATGCCGGCATCTTGGCTGATCTGGCGGAAATCGACCCGAACAATGCGCATGTTCTGCCCTACATGTGGGGAACGAGCGGTCTGGGACTCAACGTGGGCATGGTAAAGGCTGCTTTGGGGGCAGATACGCAGCTGGATAGTTGGAATCTGATTTTCGATCCGGCCTCTGCGCAGAAGTTGTCCGCGTGTGGAATCGGAATCGTCGATGCAGAGCTGGAAGGGTTCTCGGCTGCCTTGCTCTGGCAGGGACAGGACATTAACGCATCCGACGACAGTGCCATTCTCGCGGTCCGCGATGCCTATGCGGCGATCCGCCCTTACATCCGCAAATTCAGCACCTCAGCGGAACTGGTCAGGGATTTGACGGAAGGGCGGCTGTGCGCCGTGCTGACCTATTCTGGCGATGTGGATCAAGCGAAGAACATGGCGATCAAAGCGGCACTTGCGGCGAAGACGACAGTACCCGAGATCCGCTATGTGATTCCGCAGGAAGGCGCATTGCGGTGGGTCGACGTCGTCGCCATCCCCAGCAAAGCGAAGAACGTCGAGAACGCACACCGGTTCATCCGCTACCTGATGACACCAGAGGTCATCGCAAGCATCAGCAGCGCAGTGAGCTATGCCAACGCCAACAATGAAGCCACGCCGCTCATCGACAAGCGCATCATCGAGAATCCTGGCATCTACCCGCCGGCTGCAACACGCGCCAAACTGCAGACGGCCGCGCAACTTCCCGCAGACGGCGCCGAACGCCGCAAAAACGCATGGAATCGTATCGTCTACGGAGAGATATAAGCCTGCATTGGCCCATTTCCGGCTGCCATGCGCCAAACGCACAGCAGCTCCCGGCTTTCAGCGTGCCCGCAGCCGCCACGCGCGGTGGATCCGCGGGTTGCGCGCGAAATCCGCCGGGATGGTTTGAGGGCTGATGTCTTCGCAGATGGCGAACGCGGAGATTGCCGCCTCGTCGAATCTGAACCGGCGAAAATTGTTCGAGAAATATAGAACTCCCCCGTAAGCGAGCCGGGTCATCGCCGCCTGCAGCAGCCGAACGTGGTCTTTCTGCACGTCGAAATCGCCCGCCCGTGCGGAGTTGGAGAACGTCGGCGGGTCGCAGAAGATCAGATCGTATTCGCCGCGATCCGCCAGCAGCCACGGCAGCACGTCGGCCTGCGCCAGCTGATGACGCGAACCGACGATGCCGTTGAGCTTGAGATTGTCCGAACACCACTGCAGATAGGTCGCCGACAGATCGACTGACGTCGTCCGCGCCGCGCCGCCGACCGCTGCATGCACGGTCGCTGCGCCGGTGTATGCGAACAGATTGAGGAAGCGCGCATCCCTGGCTTCTTCGGCGATGCGCAGCCGCATTGGACGATTGTCGAGGAACAGACCGGTGTCGAGGTAATCGAACAGATTCACCCGCAGTTTCGCCGCACCCTCGCGTACTTCAAGTATTTCGCCGCGCTTGGCCGTGCCTCTGTCGGCATATTTGCTGCCGCCCTTGCCTTTGGCGCGGGTTTTTACCGCCACGCGTTCCCGCGGCGCCGCAAACGCATCGCGCGCGCCCGCGATCAGCTCCTGCAGCCGCTTGCGCGTGGTCGCCTCCGGAATTTCGACCGGCGCGGCGTATTCCTGCACGTGCAGCCACAGCTCCCCGGTGATATCGCCGATGTAGACATCGACCGCCGCCGCATACTCGGGAATGTCGGCATCGTAGACGCGATAGCACGTCACCCCATCGCGCGAGCGCCATGTCTTGCTTGCCTTGAGATTCTTGCGCACGCGGTTGGCGACCATCTGCGCGCCTTCGCTCAGCGCGGGCGCGGCGGCATCGACAGGAATTTCGCGCTGCGGCGAAAGCACCGGATCGCACACGATCAGCACGCATTCGATCGCGCCGTTGAACACCTGATATTTCTTGGCCGCACGCAGACCGGTGGCGCGGGCCAGTTCGGGATCGCCGCAGAGCAGACTCGCCTTCCACCCGGGCGCCGCGCGCTTGAGTCCGTCGCCGAGCGCGCGATACAGCTGCGGGTCGGCGGCCAGCCGCGCATCGTAGGGCGGATTGCAGACCGCCAGGCCACGAAGCTCCACCGTCGTTGCCAGCTGTGCGACATCGCGCACTGCCAGATCGATGACTTCGATGACGCCCGCACGCTCGGCGTTGTCGCGCGCGGCGCGGATCGCATGCGGATCGAGGTCGCTGCCGTAAAACTTTGACTGCAGCGCGGCTCGTCCGACCCGCTCGCGCTGCGTCGCCTCATCGATCAACGCGCGCCAGTGCGCGTCGTCGAAGCCCAGCCAGCGCGTCGGCGGCGCGCTGGCGCCCTGCAGATCGCGCAGCAGGCCTGGCGCGACATCGGCGGCCATCAGCGCGCCTTCGATCAACAGCGTGCCGCTCCCGCACATCGGGTCGAGCAGCGCACCGCCTTCCGCGTAGATCTGCGGCCATCCGCCGCGCATTAGCACGGCAGCAGCCAGATTTTCCTTCAGTGGCGCTTCCCCCTGCATCTGCCGCCAGCCGCGACGATGCAGCGGGCCGCCGCCCAGATCGATCGACAGAATCGCCTTGTTGCCGGCTTTGGAAGCGCGCACTACAAGATTCAGGCGCAGATCGGGGGATTCCAGATCGACGCTGGGCCGTTCGCCGCCGCGCCCGCGCAGCGTGTCGACGACTGCGTCCTTGATCCGCTG
>JANOXT010000381.1:0-4082 GCA_031418555.1 Lysobacterales bacterium
CCGAAAAAGCGCGTCTGGCCGAGATCGCCGATGGCGAGCGGCGGCAGCAGGAGATCCGCGACCTGCTGGTCGCCTTCGAGCACCGCCACCCGAAACGCATCGACGACCGCGCGCAGTTTCTCGATCTGCTCAAGGCGCTCGACCGTGAGCACGACGTGCACCTGTCCGCCGCCGAGCGGAAGGCCATCGTCAGCGCATTGGGCGAACGCGACGACACCGCCGCCATCTGCCGCGACAAGGACGGCAATCCCGAGCCCGACACCGACCTGCGCGACACCGAAAGCGTGCCGCTGAAGGAATCCGTCGATGTGTATTTCGAGCGTGAAGTCCGCCCGCATGTGCCCGATGCCTGGATCGATCACGACCGCACAAAAATCGGCTACGAGATTCCGTTCAACCGGCACTTCTACGTTTACGAACCGCCGCGCGACCTCGCCGTGATCGAGGCCGAGATCAAGACGCTGGAGGACGACATCGTGCGCCTGCTCAGGGACGTGACCGCATGAGCGAGCTGATCCTCTACAGCACCGAGGATGGCGTCGCCCGCATTCTGCTGAAAGCCGAGGGCGGCAGCGTCTGGCTCACCCAGGCCGAGATCGCCGAACTGTTCGCCATCAGTCCTCAGGCCGTCAGCCAGCACCTGCGCGGCATCTATGCCGAGGCGGAGTTGGAGAGGGAGGCAACCTGTAAGGAAGACTTACAGGTTCGTTCAGAAAACGGACGCCGGGTGCGGCGGCGACTGAAGAGCTACCGCCTGGACGTGATCCTTGCCGTCGGCTACCGGGTGCGCTCGCCGCGCGGCACCCAGTTCCGGCAGTGGGCCACCCGCCATCTGGCCGAATATCTGGTCAAGGGCTTCGTCATGGACGACGCCCGCCTGAAAGACCCGGGCGGCTGGGACTATTTCGACGAACTGCTGGCCCGCATCCGCGACATCCGCGCGTCGGAACAGCGGTTCTACCAGAAAGTGCGCGACCTGTTCGCGCTGAGCACCGACTACCGCGACGACGAGCAGCAGGCCCAGCGGTTCTTCGCCGAGGTGCAGAACAAGCTGCTGTACGCCGTCACGCAGAAGACCGCCGCCGAACTGGTGGTGGCCCGCGCCGACCCCACGCAGCCGAACATGGCCCTGCACAGTTGGAGCGGCAGCCGCGTGCGCAAGCACGACGTGATCGTGGCCAAGAATTATCTGACCGCCGACGAGATCGATTCGCTCAACCGGCTGGTGGTGATCTTTCTGGAGCAGGCCGAACTGCGCGCCAAAGAGCGCCAGCAGCTCACCCTCACGTACTGGCGCGACAACGTCGACCGCCTGCTCGCCTTCAGCGACCGCCCGGTGCTGCAGGGCGCGGGCAAGGTCAGCCACGATGCGATGAAAGCGGTGGCGCACGAACGCTTCGATGCCTTCGATGCCCAGCGTCGCGGGCGCGCGCTGCGCGAAGCGGATGCGGAGGATATGAAGGTGTTGGAGGCGGTGGAGAAGCGGCTGGAAAAGGTTGTTGAAGGAAATGAAAAATGAAATACGCCGCTTACAGCGAATATAAGCCAAGTGGTGCTGAATGGCTGGGGGAAGTGCCTAAGCATTGGACTATAAAAGCAATCAAATGGGAGTCTCCCGTTCAGAGAGGTGCATCACCACGCCCAATTGATGATCCTGTCTATTTTGAAGATGAAGGTGAATATGCTTGGGTGCGAATATCGGATGTAACCGAGGCGGGAACTTATCTTGAAAAAACAGAGCAAAGATTGTCTTCTGAAGGGAGTGCCTTGAGTGTCAAGTTGAATGCTGGAGATATCTTTCTGAGTATTGCGGGGTCTGTTGGCAAGGCATGTATATCGCGTATTAAGTGTTGTATACACGATGGTTTTGTGTATTTTCCACGATGGAAGTCGGATCCAAAATTTCTCTACTATATATTTGCATCTGGCGAGCCATACAAGGGGCTTGGCAAGATGGGGACTCAGTTGAATCTCAACACTGACACTGTGGGTTCTATAGTCATCGGTTTTCCCGGGCTTGAAGAACAAGTGGAAATAACGTGTTTCCTTGATGCCAAAACGGCACAGATTGATGCGCTGATCGACAAGAAACGCAGCTTGATCGAAACGCTCAAGGAAAAGCGCAGTGCCTTGATCTCCCGCGTCGTCACCCGTGGGCTGCCGCCAGAGGCGGCGAAAGCTGCGGGTCTGGGCCCGGAGCCCGCGATGAAGGATTCTGGTGTCCTCTGGTTTTCAGAGCTTCCAGAGCATTGGTCGGTTCTTCGGCTCAAGCATATTTCAAGCCGTACTACGGTGGGTGTTGTTGTCAATCCATCGACTTATGTGACTGACGATGGCGTTCCATTTCTGCTCGGTGGCGACATCAGAGAGTTCACTATTGATAGCCAGAACTGCAATCGATGTTCGGATGTTGTTAGTCAGACAGAGTTGCGGAAAAGCCGGCTTGTGACGGGAGATCTCGTTGTCGTCCGTGTTGGATACCCGGGCGTTGCTGCTGTCGTGACAGAAGAAGTCGATGGCGCGAATTGTGCATCCATGATGATTGTTGGCAGGAGTGATAGGTTTTGCTCCCAATGGTTGGCCTATGCAATCAATGGTCAGGTGGGACGGGATCAGGTTGAGATTGTTCAGTACGGAGCAGCACAAAAACAGTTCAACATCAGTCATGCGGTCGATTTTTCATTTCCATTTCCTCCTTTGGATGAACAGCGCAAGATCGCCGTATTTTTGGATTTTGAACTTGCAGTGCTGGAAAGTATGGTTGCCAAGGTTGAAGCGGTCATCCACCGCCTCACCGAATACCGCCAATCCCTCATCACCGCCGCCGTGACCGGCAAAATAGACGTGCGAAGGATCGCTGCATGAATATGCTCAACGAGCACGCGTTCGAAACCACCGTCGCTGGCATGCTCGCCGAGGGTGGCTGGCAGCCGGGTGCGTTGAGCGAATGGGATCAGGCGCGTGCCTTGTTTCCGGCGCGCGTGGTCGCCTTCATCCGCACCACCCAGGGCGCGCTGTGGGACGACATGGCAGCCGTGCATGGTGATGGGCTGCAGGCGCTGCTGATCGACGCGCTGGTGAAGGAGCTGGCGATCAAGGGCAGCCTGTACGTGCTGCGCCACGGCTTCAAGTGCTACGGCAAGCTGTTCCGGCTGGCCTGCTTCAAGCCCGCGCACGGCCTGTCGCCCGAGGTGATGGCCCAGTACGCGCAGAACATGTTGACCGTGACCCGGCAGGTGCCCTGTCACGCCAGCGGCAACAGCACGGTGGATCTGCTGCTGTCGGTGAATGGCCTGCCCGTGGCCACCATCGAATTGAAAAACCCTGCCACCGGACAGCGCTGGGCCCACGCGGTGCAGCAGTACCAGCAGGACCGCCATCCGCAGGCGCCGCTGTTCGCGTTCAAACAGCGGGCGCTGGTGCATTTCGCCGCCGACCCCGACGCCATCCGCATGACCACCCGGCTGGCCGGCGACAAGACCTTCTTCCTGCCGTTCGACCGTGGTAGCCACCCCGGACAGATCCAGTGCGGCGCCGGCAACCCGGCACACCCCAGCGGCTATCGCACCGGCTATTTCTGGCAGGACACCCTGCAGCGCGACAGCTTTCTCGACATCCTCGGCCACTTCATGTTCGTGGAGAAACACGAGCGCCGCGTGGACGATGGCCGCGGTGGCAAGCGCATCGAAGTCACCGAAGCGATGATCTTCCCGCGCTATCACCAACTCGACGCTGTGCGCGCACTGGTCGCGGCGGCGCGCGGCGAGGGCGCGGGCCGCAATTACCTGATCCAGCACTCCGCCGGCAGCGGCAAGACCAACAGCATCTCGTGGCTGTCGCACCGACTGGCCAGCCTGCACGACGCACACGACCAGAAAGTCTTCGACTGCGTGATCGTGATCACCGACCGCAAGGTGCTGGACCGCCAGTTGCAGGACGCGATCTACCAGATCGAACACGCGCAGGGCGTGGTGAAAGCCATCGATCAAGATGCGAAGCAACTGGCCAGCGCGCTGATCGACGGTACCAAGATCGTGATCACGACGCTGCAGAAGTTTCCATTCGTCCTGCGCGGCTTGTTG
>JANOXT010000382.1:0-4085 GCA_031418555.1 Lysobacterales bacterium
GGCTTGCCTGATCGCAGCAGCGGCGCTTGCGCAAGCAACGAAAGCATGCTGCCCCGCATGTAAGCTGCGTTGAAGACTAGCTGTGCGGGGTCGTCGATCCTAAGCAATTCGTCTGAAATCGCATCGATCCGATGCCCACCCGTAATGTGGATATCATCGATGCCCAGGCCGCGCAGTGCGCGTATATGACGCTCAAGCAGACTACGACCAGCGAAAGCAAGCAAGCTTTTAGGTAGATCCCAGTTCTGCAATCGTTTGCCTACGCCAGCGGCGAGAATAATCGCCACTCCCCCTTGCACATCCATCTACTTTTTCTCCCCCATGATACTGCTATTTCATGCAGGTATTATCATGGTTTCAAAAGTATGGTCAAGTGTCGGATCGTTTCCTGGCCACCGCATCGCTTCGCTTTCCACATGATGCAAGCGCAGAATGATTCTGTGGAACAGATGCGATTGGAGATGATAGTCGTCGCGGCCTTCAATGCCCAGGCACTGCATACACAGTCCCAGCCTCAACTCGACGGTGGCAAAGCATCGCTTTCAAAGTTTACGCCGCTGACATCAATGCAATGATCCCAAGTCATGCGCAATAATCCTCCATGCGCCACGCTAAAGATTTTCAGCTGCACTGATCAAGATCTATTCGGCACACCTTTATTATCAGAATCGACCCGCATGAACCGACCTGTCGGCTGCGAGTCGGACAATGATTTTCTGTTGCAGTGTCCCGGAGGTCGTATCACGGCTGCAGAAAGTAGACCTCCGATATCCACTGCTACCTGTTCGAACGACGGCTGCCGCTGCGCAATTTCGATCCGGAAGCCAAGATCGCTGGCTTGCAAGCGTATCGACAATCAGATTTTCAAAGTCTGCCATATCGCCATAAAGCGGATGCGCAAGCGCCAGCCGCACAATCACATGACCTTCGGAGGGAATGACGGCGATCGCTGTTCCAGATTGCGGAAGGCGAACATGCGATCCGCCTGAATGCCGATTCGCCTACGATACGCAGCGGCTTAGTCATCGTCGCGATTGGTCCACCAGCCCACGATGCAGGCAGTTTCCAGCACCGATTCGCAGCACCACCGCACCCAGTCTTCCGATCCCGCCAACGGCGTCCCGTACGATGCGCGACATCGCTTCTGCAGGTCCGGCGAAAGACGTGTCGACGGCTACCATCAACTGATAAGCTCCGTTTGAGTCACAGTCGAATCGGCAAGTGTGAAATCTCCAGGCGCGGCCAGGACCGGCAATGGACCGGGGATGATTTCGTCGCCGTGCACAAGCACGCACGTCTGCCCGTGTTGATAGACGGCACGACTGGCGATCGATCCGTGGAGCGAGGCATGCGTTTGGCTTTTGGCGGGATCCACTTCCTATCGCGAGGCCTATGCGAGCATACGAATACCGGGACGCGGTGCGATGCTTTCAGGTATGGTCTGCTGCGGGTCGAATCCGGCCACAAAAGTTTCAGCACACAGATTGTGGGCCACTATAGCGGTCGCAGTGGGTAACGCCCTATCTGGTCTACAGGCAGCGCAGGCAGCAGCGGCGACCGTCAGAAGAAATGCGCCGAGTACGAAACTCAAGCAACTCCTGTTTAAGCCACATACACCGTCTTGATATTCATGAATTCGTGGATACCGTGTTCTGCCAATTCCCTGCCAAATCCCGATGTTTTGGTGCCGCCGAACGGCAGGCGCACGTCGCTGCGGACGATGGCATTCACGAACGTTGCGCCGGCCTGCAGCCGGCGCGCGACCGATTCGCCTCTGGCTTTGTCCGTGGTCCACACGCTGGCGCCCAGACCGAACTGGGTGTCGTTGGCGATGCGTACGGCATCGACGTCGTCGCGGGCGCGGAGGATGCTGGCCGCGGGGCCGAACAGTTCCTCGCCGTAGGCGGGCATGCCGGGCACCACGTGGTCGAGAATCGTCGCCGGATAGTGCGAGCCGCCCTGCCCCGGCTTGCCGCCGAGCAACAGCTTCGCGCCTGCGGCCACGCTGCGCTGCACCTGGTCATGCACTTCATCGCGCAGATCGGCGCGGGCCATCGGTGCGAGCGTGGTGGTGTCTAGACTCGGGTCGCCGACGGCCAGTTTGCTCGCCGCATCCACGAACCGCGCGGCGAACGCTTCCGCGATTCCAGGCGTGACGATGAAGCGCTTGGCGGCGATGCAGGTCTGCCCCGCGTTGCCGAAGCGCGAGGCGATCGCAGCTGGAATGGTCACGTCCAGATCGGCGTCGTCCAGCACTACGAAAGGGTCGCTGCCGCCCAGCTCCATCACGCATTTTTTCAGATACTTGCCGGCGGTCGATGCCACTGCGCTGCCGGCACGTTCGCTGCCGGTCAGCGTGACCGCTTTCACGCGAGGATCGGCGATGACGCGCGTGGATAATGTGTTGTCGATATGCAGTACGCCGAACACGCCGTCGGGGATACCGGCATCGAGCAGCACGCGGGCGATGGCATCGGCGCAGCGCGGCACGTTGGTGGCGTGCTTGAGCACGGCGACGTTGCCGGCCATCAGCCCCGGCGCCAGAAAGCGGAACACCTGCCAGATCGGAAAATTCCACGGCATGACCGCAAACACGCACCCCAGCGGCTCATACGTGACGTAGCTGCGCTGCGCTTCGGTCGCGATCATGCTGTCGCGGAGATAGTCGACGGCATGGTCGGCATAGTATTCGCAGGCCGCCGCGGATTTTTCGATTTCGACCAGTGCTTCGCGATGCAGCTTGCCCATGTCGGCGGTCATCGTTGCCGCAATCGCCTCGCGCTGCGCGCGCAGCTGCGCGGCGACCGCGCGGATCAACGCACCGCGTTCGTCGAGGCTGCGCGCAGCCCACCCCGATGCAGCCTGTGCTGCCGCATGCAGTCTGTGCTCGACTTCGGTCTCACCGATATAGTCGTAGACATAGTCGACCGTGCCGGTCCAGGGATGGATCAATTCAATACTCATTCTGCCTGCCTCTCCAATGTCATCCGTTGTCCTGCACGGCAAGCTGCATGTCGCGCTGGATACGCTGTTCCTCGCGACGCATCCACCACCAGCCGATCACCGCAACGACGGAAACCACGGACACCATGATCGTCGCCAGCGCGTTGATCTTTGGATTCAGCCCCAAACGCACCGAGGAAAAGACTTTGATCGGCAGCGTGGTGGAGCCCGGCCCGGTGACGAAACTGGAAATCACCACATCGTCCAGCGACAGCGTGAATGCCAGCAGCCAGCCAGCGACCAACGCGGGCGCGATGATCGGCAGGGTGATCTGGAAAAACACTTTGATTCGATTGGCACCGAGATCCATCGCGGCCTCTTCCAGCGACTTGTCCAGTTCCGACATCCTGAATGCGTCCATAGAACAGAGTTGGCGCAATAGTTGTAGGAGGATTTTGCACTAAGTCAAAAACCGTGTTTCCTTGTGGGCGATCATAAAAGACGCCACCACCGCCACGAATGACGAGACTTTGTTTACCAGTAACATCGTAAGCAAAACCAAAGCGGGGTCCGAATTGGATACCGCGATTGCGATAAGTTCCTTTTTCCAGACCTGCTCCAGCTTGTAGTACTCCGTTGGTCAGTTTACCCGTATTTGAGACGAGCCGACCAATGAGCGCACCGTTAATAGTGTTCGCTTCTGTTGGTACGAATCCAGCTACTAACAAACGTGGATCAACTGCGCGGCGATTAGCACCGCTGCAGGGATTCGCATTGCCGATACAAACCGGACGATAGAGCAATGAAGCATCACCAGAATTAAAACGTTCCGGCAGGAAGTTTCCAGTTTGCAAATCTTCGTCAAATTGCGGCTGAATCCAGTTGAACCGAATCCCGTAATCCAACGTTAATTTGCTGTTTACTTTCCAGTTGTCCTGGGCAAAGAATTCGACGTTGTTATAGCGATACTTTCCGATGACGTAGGCTGACGCCTGATTGAAAGTATTGAAAACGCCAAGCGCGGCATTCGCAAAACCGAAACCAGTATCCAAAGGATTTGAGGCATCGTTAACGAAATTATACTGTCCGTTATTGTTGGCGAAACTGCTTTGTGGCTTGAAGCTGTTTTGCCAGTAGCCACC